>JBMTSM010000020.1:0-15588 GCA_049448275.1 Burkholderiaceae bacterium | reverse complement strand
CCTTTGGCTTGACCCCCTTTGAGGCAGCCGCTTGTGGCTGTGCTTTGATCTGCTCCCAAACCGGTGCGTTCGACATGTTGGTCGAGCCGGGCGTCAATGGTGAAATGGTTCCCCTTGACGATGCGCCGGCATTGGCTGCCGCTTTGCGACGCGTGTTACAAGACCTGCCCATTACCCTTGAAATGGGACAACGTGCGCGCGAGCGCGTTGCGGCGCAATTTGCCCTCGAAAACGAGGCGGCGGGCATTGCGCAGGTCTATCAGCAACTCTTCGATCAGGCCGATGAGCCTGCCGCGCGTGGCTAAAGCTGCCCCCCCTTTTACCCTTACCCTCTACCGTTTGGTGGCGTGGTTATTGGGGCGTGTACTCACCGCAAAGTGCCGCCGCCGCGGGCGAGTGGAGCCCCGGTACCTGCATGATATCCCCGCGCGATTCGGACACTACCAACACCCATCTGGGGCTGGCTATATTTGGATTCACGCGGTATCGCTGGGTGAGACTCGCGCGTGTGTGCCCTTGCTTGACGCAGTCCGCGCGCAGTGGCCAGGACGGCCGCTGTTATTGACCCACGGCACCGCAACTGGTTGGGAGGCTGGCACCCCTTTGTTACAGCCCGGTGACCTGCAAACCTGGCTGCCTTGGGATGAGCCTGCGGCAGTCAAACGTTTCTTGACCCATCACCAGCCGCGCTTAGGCATACTGATGGAGACCGAGGTGTGGCCTGAGCTCACAACGCAATGTGCCGCTTTGCAGATGCCGCTCTTTTTGGTGAACGCGCGCCTGTCTGATCGGTCTTTACGCAAGGCCTTGCGACTGTCGTCACTCGCGAAATGGGTATTCAGTCGTTTGGCGGGCGTGGTGCCACAAACAGCTGCCGATGCACAACGACTCCAACGTCTTGATGCGCCCGTTTTGGCGTCCTCAGGGAACATCAAATTTGACGTGTCGATCAACAACATCCAGCTTGAGAGGGGTCGTCAATGGCACGCATCGCTGAACAAGCCGGTATTGATGCTGGCCAGTTCAAGAGAGGGCGAAGAGACTGCATTGATAAGCGCCCTCAATGACCCCGCCCATGATGCGTATTTTGATATGGGGGCCTACCATTGGTTGGTGGTCCCGAGGCACCCGAACCGCGTCGAGGCGGTTGTGGCGTTATTCACGGCTGCTGGCTTTACGGTAAGGCGTCGCAGTGTGTGGGGTACGGGCGGGCCAGACGCACGAGAGGCGGACGACTCGAAAGTGATCTGGCTGGGTGACACCTTGGGCGAGATGCCGCTCTATTACGGCTTAGCCGATGTGGCGCTCCTTGGGGGAAGCTTTGGTGAGTGGGGCGGTCAAAATATCATCGAAGCCGCTGCCTGCGGCTGCCCAGTCGTTTTCGGCCCGCACACATACAACTTTGCACAAGCGACGGATTCTGCTTTGGCCGCCGGTGCTGCGGTGCGCGTCGCGGACTTGTCCGAGGCGGTCAGTGTGGCCGCCGCTATTGCCGTCGATGCGCCGTTGCGCGCACAAATGGTCGATGCAGGCACCCAGATGGTTCGCGAGAACCAAGGTGCCGCGCAACGCACGGTTGGAGCGCTGAAAGACGCGCTCGGGTAACTATTTCGCCAGCAAGCGGTTGATGCTGTCGATCGCGGCGTCGTCCAGTACACCTGCGGCTTGGCGAAGCTTCAGGTTACTCAAGAGCACCTCGTGGCGCGCTTTTGCGAGGCTCGCTTGGGTTTTGAACACCGCGGTCTGTGCATTCAAGACATCGATGTTGATGCGAACACCGACCTCATAGCCCAGTTTGTTGGCATCTAGCGCACTCTGGCTGGACAGCAAGGCGGCCTGCAATGCTTTGGTTTGACCGAGGCCAGACTGCAAGCCCAAGTAAGCACCCTTGACTTGGTTCCCAACAGCACGGATGGCACCCTCTAAGTCGGCAGTGGCTTTCGCTTCTTTTTCGATCGCTGCACTGATGCCGCTATCCACTGCACCACCGGTGTACAACGGCCAATTGAATTTGATCGCGATGTTACTGGTTGGCTTGTAACTGCCTAGGTTTTGCGCGGTGTGTGCAGACGATGTGTGGTTTTGAAAGAGACCCGCCTCGAGGTCTAGTGTTGGCCGCTTGCCCGCGTTCGCAATCTCAATGTCCAGCTGCGCATTGGTGAGGTCGGCGCGGGCCTTCACGATGCTGGCGTTGTTATCAATTGCGCGTTTGACCCATGCGTCCATGCCACCCATACTGAGGTTGGGTAGATTGTCTGTAGCTAAGCCTTTTGGAGCGGGCTGCGGTAAACCGGTCACCTGCGTCAATGCGAGCTGTTTGATTGCAAGGTTGTTTTGGGCAACCAATTCATCCGCAAGGATACGGTCAAATTGCGCTTGAGCCTCTCGGCTGTCGGTGATGGTGGTGTTTCCGACTTCGAAGTTACGCTGCGCGGCAGCCAGCTGCTGTTCAGCGGCTTCTTTGGAGGCGCGCACACTCACCAACTCTTCCGACGCTGTCAGAACATCAAAGTACGCCTGCGCAACCCGTACCATTAATGACTGTTCGGCCGCACGCAAGGCAGCGGCAGCCGTGATGTCACCTTGCGTTACTTTTTTACTGGTGGCTTCGTTTTTCTCGTTGAACAAAGCATGCGAGGCAACGATACCGATATTGCCTGAGAGGGTCTCGTTCGACTGACTGCCGTAAACGGTACCCACTTGGTTGGTCGATGTGAGACTGACTTTCGGACGAAGCACCGCGCTATCAATTTGCGCCGCTGCCTTTGCCGCACGGGCGCCTGCTGTTTCACTGAGGTAGGTCGCATCGTACTGACGTGCGGCGCTGATCATGGCGTCTAGGCTTTGCGCCTTGGCGTTTCCGTACCACCCCATTAGGGAACTCAACGCGATGGCAGAGGCTACGAGGCGAGCAGTCTGGCTAGACGCGGGCATGAGAACAGAGGCACGAGCAGTCATGGTAGGTTCCTAAAGGGCGGTTGAAAGTTTGAGGGGGGTTAGTAACGCGGCACGGAGGGATCAAGCAATTGTGACCAAGCATCAATACCCCCGCTGATGTTGGCAATTGATTCATAGCCCATGCTTTCGAGGAACATTGCCACTTGATAGCTGCGTGCGCCATGGTGACACAGGCAAGCGATGGGGCGATCCTTGTCCAACTCGTTGAGACGGGCGGGAATGCCCGCCATGGGCATCTGGACCAACTCGTAGCTGGGATCGGTCTTTGGGCTGGCGGCCGCAAACTCGGGGACCTCCCGAACGTCCAGTACCAACGCGCGCGCCGCATTAGGCTGCTGTGCAAACCAAGCTTGCAGTTGATCGGGGGTAATTTGAATCATGGCAGAGGTGGGCTTAGAAGCTAAATTTTGAAGGCTCAGGGAACCCCAGTAATCGGGGTGCAACGGTATCCCAGGGGGTTGTTGTTTGGCTGCTGTCGTTCTCGCCTTTGGTGACAAACGTCGCACACATCACCGGCTGCTGGCCTGCAATGCCCACCAGACGGCCACCGGGCTTTAAGAATTCCAACCAAGCCATCGGCAGCGCGGCGACAGAGCCGCTGAGCAAAATGACATCGAAGGGGCCACTTTTACGCCATGTGTCGACTTGGCTGCCATCGCCCAAAATCACATCGACGTTTTGGATCTTGGCGCTCTCCAGCGTGTCGCGAGCGTTGGCGGCCAGTGTTTGGTTAATTTCTACGGTCGTGACGCGGCGAGCCAGGTGGGCCAGCAATGCGGCCATGTAGCCTGATCCCGTTCCGATTTCCAATACATGGTCCGTCGGTTTAATTTGCAGATCTTGCAGTAAGCGCGCCTCCACACGGGGCGCGAGCATGCATTGCCCCTCAGCGGCAGGATGCATGAGGGGGATTTCCAGGTCGGAGAAAGCCAGCGCTTGGTGGGCGCTGGGTACGAACTGCTCACGCGGGACCGTATTCAATAACGCCAGAATATGGGTATCGAGCACATCCCAGGGGCGGATCTGTTGCTCGATCATATTGAATCGTGCGATCTCGGCATTGACGACGGCGTTCATTTTTCTCTCTCCAAGCGGTAACAGGGCAAAGACTATTTTACCGACAGCGCCTCGGGTTCGGCGGGTAAACCCGAATTTTCTGACACGCCAAATAGGCGCTTCAACCAGCGGCTCAGATCATCCATATAGCAATAAACGACCGGCACCACGACCAAGGTCAGCAGGGAGGCGGTAATGACACCGCCAATCACCGCCTGCCCCATGGGCGCACGCTGCTCCGCCCCCTCCGAGAGGGCAAAGGCCAGCGGCGCCATACCGAAAATCATGGCCAGCGTCGTCATCAGTATGGGGCGCAGGCGCACCTTGGCTGCCAGCAACAGGGCTTCATCTCGACCGACAGGCGGCCCGCCTGCTGTACCTTCACGCGCACGAATGGCAAAGTCGACCAGCAGAATGGCGTTTTTCGTGACCAGGCCCATGAGCATGACAATGCCGATCACCGAGAACATGGACATCGCTGATTGGAACATCAGCAGTGCCAGCACCACGCCAATCAGCGTCAAGGGGAGGGCGCTCATCAAGGCTAGGGGCTGCAAGAAGCTCTTAAACTGGCTGGCCAAGATCATGTAGATGAAGACCACGGCCAACGCGAGCGCCGACAAGGCGTAGCCAAATGACTCGGCCATGTTCTTGGTCGAACCGCCAAATTCATAGCGATAACCGGGCGGCATTTGTATGCCGTCCAAAATCGCTCGAATGTCTGTGGATACCTCCCCCACCGATCGCGCATAGGTGTTGGCGTTGATGGCCACCTCTCGCGTCAGGTTGCGGCGATTGATTTGGTTGGCTCCGGTTGATTGCACCACATCGGCAAACTGGGATAGCGCGACGACTTTGGGTGTGCCATCCGCGTTGGTTCCCAACACGAAGGGTAGCTCTCGCAGATCGGATAAATCGGTGCGTGCTTGCGCGGGTAGACGCAGAATGACGTCGTAGTTCTCGTCGTTCGTTGCGCGCCACGTGGTGACGGTTTGACCGGCGACCAATGTGCGCAGCGTTTGAGACACTGCACCCACCGATAGTCCCAGGTCGTTCGCGACATCACGGCGCAAACGGACATCAACGGTGGGGTTGTTCGGCTTCACACTGGAATCCAAATCGACCAAACCGGGGACCGTGCGAATCTTGTTCACCACCTCCGTGCTGATGCGCTCAAGTACATCGAGGTCGGGACCTTGTAGTGAAAACTCAATCTGTTTGTTACCGCCCACCGAGTCAAGCAAACCCACGTGCGTCACGGTGATCCCGCTGAGAGTCCGCAGCCGCTCGCGCAAGCGGGCGGACATCGCATCAACTCCAAGCGTGCGGTCTTTGCGATCAACCAGGCGCACATAAATGTTGACGTAAATTTTGCCGCGCGCTGAGCCCGTATTGATCGTGGATAACGTGTACTCAACCTCTGGGAATTCCCGCAGAATGCGCTCGACCTGTTTGGTCTTTTCTTCGGTCACGGCCAATGACGAGCCGACTGGGGTGTAGAAGCTCAAGCGCGTCTCGGAGAAGTCCGCTTTGGGCACAAACTCGCTACCCAGTAACGGCATCATGCCGATGCTGGCCACAAAGGTTGCGAGGGCCACTGACAGCGTTGCCAGTTTGTGGCGCAGTGACCAGGCGAGTGTCCGTTGATAACCTTCCGCTAGTTTGTCTTGCCAGACATCAAATGCGTGGGTGACTCGGCCAATCGTCTTGTTGTAAAAAGTGTCAGCCTTGAATGGTTTACCGTGCTTATCGATGGCGGGGTCATGCCAAATGCTTGACAACATGGGGTCGAGGGTGAAACTCACAAACATTGAGATCAACACCGCCGCCACAATCGTTAAGCCGAATTGATGAAAGAACTTGCCGATGATCCCGCCCATGAAGCCAATCGGGGCGAACACGGCGACGATCGACAAGGTTGTAGCGAGCACGGCCAAGCCAATTTCTTGCGTGCCATCCATGGCTGCGGCATAGGGTGTTTTGCCCATTTGGACATGTCGCACGATGTTTTCCCGTACGACAATGGCGTCATCAATGAGCAAACCCACACACAACGACATCGCCATGAGCGTCACCATGTTGATGGTGAAACCGAATAGATCCATGAACAAAAACGTTCCGATGATCGCAATCGGTAAGGTCAACCCGGTGATGACCGTAGACCGCCAAGAGTTCAGAAACAAAAACACAATTGCCACGGTTAGGAATGCGCCCTCAATGAGGGTTTGCTTGACGTTGGCAACTGATACGCGGATGGGGCGCGCGCTGTCGCCGATGGCGGTGATACTGATGCCTGGGGGTAAGGTCTTTTTGACTTCCGCCAGCGACGCTTGCAGGCGGTCAGTGATTTGAACCGTGTTCTCGTCTTGCGCTTTTTGAACTTCCAATAAGACGGTTCGTTCGCCGTTGTATAAGGCAAGGCTTTCGATTTCCTTGTCTGCATCGCGTACCAGTGCGACCTGCTCCAGGCGGATGGGGTTACCGGCTTTTTTGGCGACGATTAAATTGCCAAAATCAGCCGGCCGTTGCAAGCGTGCCTGGACTTGCACCACGAACTCGCGTGCGTTAGAGGACACCGTGCCAACGGGGGCGTCTTGGTTTTCTGAGCGCAGGGCATTGGCGATTTGCTCTGCGGTGACGCCGAGGGCCCGCATCGCTTGTGGCTTGAGCTCTATTTGGATAGCGCGTTCGGTGTTGCCGACCAAGCTGACCGCGCCAACGCCGCGTACGTTTTCAATTTTTTTACGCAGCACTTGGTCAGCCCAATTGCTTGCCTGCGATGCCGTTAGCGCGTTGGGCACCGAGGCATCCCGCGTCACAGCCACCGAGAAGATGGGGCGGCTGGCGGGGTCAAACCGTTGGATGCGGGGCTCTTCAACTTCGTCCCGCAGACTGGCTTTGACTGCGGCTACTTTTTCACGTACGTCATCGGCCGCCTTTCGGCTGTCGACATCCAGCTGGAATTCGGCAATGACCACTGAAGCACCTTGGTAACTGCGCGATACCAATGCGTTGATACCTGAGATGGTATTGAGCGCTTCCTCGATTTTGCGGCTCACTTCTACCTCGACAATCTCAGGCGAGGCGCCAGGGTAGGCGGTGTTGACGACGACGACAGGGAAGTCGACATTTGGGAACTGGTCAACCTGTAAGCGCTGATAGCCAAAAACGCCCAACACCACGAAGGCGAGCATCACCATGGTGGCAAAAACGGGATTGCGAAGAGAGACTTGGGTAAACCACATGGTCTTGAGCCTTTGGGCGAGGGGTTAAGGCAGCGTAACGGCTGTCCCGTTGGCAATCAGGCCGGCTGTTGGCGATAACACGACGGTACCTGCGGGCAGGGGCTCAACAATGGCGTAGCGGGTTTCGCCTGCACGACCTGTGGCCAGAATTTGCACTGTGGTGTGCACGATGGTTTGATCACGCACAACCTGTACATACGGGCTGGGCTGATCGGTACGAATCGAGTCGAGTGGCACGGCGGTACCTTCTAATGTGCCAACGGTGAGCTCACCCGTTGCAAACTCACCCACACGCGCTTTACCGGTTGGAATGCTGAGGTAGATGCGCACGCTGCGACTTCCCGCATCGATGCTCGGGTTGATACGGGCGACCTTGGCGGTGATCGGTTGGGGCTGGCTTTCCAGGCTGAGTGTGGCGGTTTGACCGGTCTTGAGTCCGCTTGACGCCGCAATCGGAAGCAGCACTTCGACTTCAAGTTGACTGACGTCCACGATATCCACCACTGGCGCGTTCACGGCAACACGTTCACCCGCCTTAACGTGGCGTTGCGTGACGACCCCGCTGAAAGGTGCGCGCAGGGCGGCATCTTCAAGGCCACGTTTAGCGATTTGTTGCGCTGCCAGTGCTGCTTCATAGTTGGCCAATGCTGTGGCGTAGTTACTGTCAGATGAAACCAGTGCAGTGCTGGAAATAAAGCCTTTTTCAACCAATGCGCGGTTGTTGTCACGCTGTCGTTTCGCGAGTTCGACTTGTGCCTTGGCCGCGTTGCTTTGTTGCTGGGCTTGTTGCAGACGCGCCCGGGTGTCGTCTGCATCCAATTGCGCTAAGACCTGTCCCGCCTTGACGGTGGCACCCTCCAAGGCATGAATGCGTGTGACGACGGCACTCATGGTGCTACGCAGCGTCACGGCATTGACCGCGCGGACGGTGCCGCTGACGGGTTCAACTTGGTTAATCGACAAGCGCTCGGCGACGAGTACATCAGTCGCCCTCAAGGCGAACGTGACTGGCATTTTTAGGGCTTCTGCCGCAACGGCAGCTGCTTGCTGCTGCGTGCTACGGGCCTTCAGCGCACGTGTGATGCCCCATGCCAGCCCCAGCACGATGAGCAACAAAACGACCCACTTCAATGGAAATTTCATGCGCATGACACGCTACCTTTCAGTTCAATACCAGAGAACAACAAGTTAATTTGATGGTCAATAAATGCCTGAGGCGACAGGATTTCGCCACAGAGAGGGCGGTCCAGTCCGTAGGACTGTGACCACATCGACAGAAACAGAAGCGACGACATGATGCTCATGACGGTGTGGGGTATGTCGATCTGCCGGAGTTCCCCACGATTGACGCCACGTTGCAAAATTTCAGCCATTAATTCGGTGGCGGGCGACAGTACTTCCGATTGGTAGAAGCTGGCTAATTCGGGAAAGCGTTTGGCCTCTTGCATCATCAACTTGCTGATGCCTCCGGCTTTGGTTGCGCCTACGCGGGTCCACCACTCATGCAACGCGCGCACGATGAGGTCGCGCGTTGAGCCCGTGTGGGCGGCGGCGTGGTCTTTAAAACCCGCCAAGGGGTCCACAATCTTTGCCCGTACCACCGCCTTAAACAGGGCTTCCTTACTAGGGAAATAAACGAAGACAGTGGCTTTCGCGACACCCGCGCAACGCGCAACTTCCTCAATGCGGGTCGCGGCGAAGCCCATCTCGACGAATACCTGCAGAGCCGCTTCGACGATTTCGCTGGGGCGCGCAGATTTACGCCGGCTGCGTTTGACAGCCGTGGGCGTGTTGTCTGGTAGTGAGGCGTTATCGGTGGGCATGTATTATTGACCGTTTGGTCAATAATACAGCAACGATTAGAAAAACGCTTGTAGGCCGGTTTGTGCCCGTCCCAGAATAAGGGCATGCACATCGTGCGTACCCTCGTAGGTGTTAACGGTCTCGAGGTTGATCATGTGTCGGATGACATGGTATTCATCGTGGATACCATTGCCGCCGTGCATGTCGCGCGCTAAGCGGGCGATATCGAGTGCCTTGCCGCAGCTGTTTCGCTTGATCAAGCTGATCATTTCTGGGACCGCACGATCCTCATCCATCAGACGACCCACGCGCAGGCAGGCATGCAGGCCCAGTGCGATTTCGGTTTGCATGTCGGCTAGTTTTTTCTGGATCAATTGGTTTTGTGCCAATGGGCGCCCAAATTGCTTGCGATCCAGCGTGTACTGGCGCGCGCGCGTCCAGCAGTCTTCTGCAGCGCCTAAGGCACCCCAAGCGATCCCGTAGCGGGCCTTGTTAAGGCAGCCAAACGGTCCTTTTAGACCATTGATATTGGGTAGGCGGTTTTCCTCGGGCACGAAGACATCGTCCATCACAATTTCACCCGTGATGCTGGCTCGCAGGCTCATCTTGCCTTCGATCTTGGGGGCGCTCAGACCTTTCATACCTTTTTCGAGGATGAAGCCGTTGATGGCCGCCTGTCCCATTTCTTCGCCGACCACTTTGGCCCACACCACGAACACGTCTGCGATTGGTGAGTTGGTGATCCACATCTTGGCGCCCTTGAGCAGGTAGCCGCCATCAACGGGTTTGGCGCGGGTCTCCATGCTGGCGGGGTCAGAACCGTGGTTGGGTTCGGTTAAGCCGAAGCAGCCGACCCACTCACCGGTCGCCAACTTGGGCAGGTACTTTTGACGCTGTGCTTCCGATCCGTAGGCGTTGATGGGGTGCATCACCAAGGAGCTTTGCACACTCATTGCGCTGCGGTAGCCGCTGTCGACCCGTTCGACTTCGCGCGCAACCAGGCCGTAGCTCACGTAGTTCAGGCCTGAGCAACCGTAGCCCTCGATGGTGCAACCCAAAAAACCCATTTCGCCAAACTCATTCATGATTTCGCGGTCGAAAGTCTCATGGCGCGCGGCGGCCAGCACGCGCGTTTGCAGACGTTCTTGACAAAAGGTGTGAGCCGCTTCTGCGATGGCGCGTTCGTCATCAGTGAGTGCGTCAGCCAAATGAAGCGGGTCTTGCCAGTCGAATTGCGGTTTCATCGTTTCTCTTTCCAGTGTGTAAAGTTGGGTGCGGCGGTATAGGCCTTTACCATCCCACATTATTGTCAAAACCATCGTCGCTGCACTGACAATGGTCTTTCGGAAATAATGAACAACGTCTGTCACCCCTTTTGCTAGACAAACAACAGTGAGCCCAGCTACCCATGACCGCAAGCGTTCTCAACATTTCAAGCGATAGCCCCGACCACGAGACCATTGTTTTGGGCGGTGGGTGTTTTTGGTGTTTAGAGGGCGTGTACCGGCGCATGCGTGGCGTGGTTGCAGTCGAGTCGGGCTACTGCAATGGACACGTGGTGGCGCCCACTTACGAGCAGGTATGCACCGGCGAGACAGGCCACGCGGAGGTCGTGAAGCTAATTTTTGACACGCGTGAAGTGAGTTTGCATGACGTGTTGACGGTGTTCTTCACCATCCATGACCCCACCACCTTGAATCGCCAGGGCAATGATGTAGGCACCCAATATAGAAGCGGTATTTACGTGTTGTCAGAGGCGCAAACAGAGGTCGCGCGTGCGTACATTGCCGAATTGGTGAAGGCAAACCCATCGTTGGATGGTCGCTTGACCACCGAACTTTGCCCACTCGACAACTACAGCACGGCAGAGCCGATGCACCACCAGTATTACGACCGCTTCCCACAGGCGGGCTATTGCGCATACGTCATCGCCCCGAAAATTGAGAAGTTCTTGACTAAGTTGCCATCACTGGTTGCGTGACTATTGGCTGATGAGCCGGGCCGCCTCGACTTGATTTTCGAAGTAGGCCTGAAAACTCATCACCAAACTGGACATCAACGAGACTGCGCCAAGCATCAAAGCGGCCACAACGACCATGATGCAAAGCCAGTTGGTCTGGCCCGAGGGGTGAGTCTCTGACAGTTGTGCGCCGGCGTTGTAGTGTGATTGCCACCGAGCCGCCTGCATGAGCGCGTAGAAGATAGCTGTACCGCAGGCCACGGCCACCGACAGGCCTAAAACGGGTATCAGAACCCATGCCAGACGGTCGTCTTGACCCAAATTGCTGAAGCGCGCCAATCCGATCAGTCCAGCCAACGTAGGAACGGGCGTCAGCCAAGCCCATATGTCACGGATGCCAAACAGATAAAAGCGGTGCAATCCCAGCGCACCAAACACAAAAGCCAGTGTGGCGGCGATGGTTTTGGAGCGAATGCGTGGCGATGTTGAAACGGTCATGGGGCCTTTAGCTGGTGTAGTCAGGTGTGGTCAGTTGATTCCACTGGTGGGGTGTTAGTTCCATCGCCGAGCGTAAGCTCCATGAGGACAATGTCCAGCCAGCGGTTGAATTTCCAGCCGCAGCCATGCATGACGCCCGCCTCTTTGAAGCCCATTTTTCGGTGCAAATTAATTGACCCGTGGTTCTGGGAGTCACCAATCACGGCCATGACGTGGCGAATACCGCCCGTTTCGAGTGCTTCAAGCAGGGCGGTCATGAGTGCGACGCCAACGCCCTGGCCCATGTGCTCGGGGGCGACGTAGACCGAGTCCTCGGTACTGAAGCGGTAGGCGGGGCGGGGTTTGAACCAGTTAGCGTAAGCAAAACCGACCGTCACGCCACCGTGCTCGGCAACCAAATACGGTAGATTTTTGCCCAGCACGTCTTGACGACGACTGTGCATGTCGTTTTGGCTCGGCGGGGTGGTCTCGAAAGTGCCGGTGCCATTCAACACATGGTGGCCGTATATGGCCGTGATGGCGGGCAAATCGTCTTCGGTGCTGGGGCGGATGATGAGGGCAGCCATGAACAGGGGGAGGTGATTGGTCTGCCGGTATTGTGCATCAGCCACACCCGAAATTGATTTACGTGATTCCATGGCATATAATCGAGGGCTTGGTAACGTTTCGCTGGCCGGGTGGCCAGTCGTGTGTCTCAAGCGTTACGAGAAATTAGGAACTCAACGGTAAGTTGGTGTGATCTGCGCCAATCCCGACGAGCCCCACCCAAAGGATTAATCATGGTCGTCATTCGACTCTCTCGCGGCGGTTCAAAAGCACGCCCTTTCTACAACATCGTTGTGGCCGACAAGCGCAACCGTCGTGACGGTCGCTACCTCGAGCGCATCGGTTTCTACAACCCCATGGCCCGCGGTGCCGAAGAGTCTTTGCGCATGACGCAAGACCGCTTGACACACTGGTTGTCTGTTGGTGCACAGCCTTCAGACACCGTTGCCCGCTTGATGAAAACGGCTTCAAAAACAGCCGCCTAATTAGCCCTGAGGCGAATAAGCGCGTATACCCTAGGGTGTGCGCGTTTTTTTTTGCCAAATCGTCAGCCAGAAAGTGATGCCATGCCCCAGTTGATGCCCCAGTTCTTACCTGCCGAGTTACCCGCCGACGCGGTCGTGCTGGGTCGTTTGCAGGGGGCATGGGGTGTCAAAGGCTGGCTCAAAGTACTGCCCTACAGCGCAGATGCTGACGTTTTACTACAGGCAAAAACCTGGTATCTGGAAGCGCCGATGGGTCGATTTGCCAAGGCCTTTGAGGCTTTCAATGGTGTCGTGCAGGTTGACGTCAAGGCGTGCAAGCCGCACACGGAATCCTTGGTGGCGTCATTTGATGCGGTCTCTGATCGCGATGTCGCGCAGGCGCTTAAAGGCGCACAGGTGTGGGTATCACGTGCCAGTTTCCCACCTATCGAGTCCGAGGACGAATTTTATTGGGTTGACTTGATCGGCTTGCGCGTGCGCAACCGTGAGGGCGTCGACTTGGGCGTGGTTCATGAGTTGCTCGCAACCGGGCCAACTTCGGTGCTGTGTATTCATGCGGCCGAGACTACCCCTGACGGTAAACCGTACGAGCGCCTCATTCCGTTCGTCGGACAGTACGTTGACCGAGTCGACATTCCGGCAGGCTACATTACCGTCGATTGGCAACCCGACTTCGACGTTTAGCGCCTCGAAAGTAGCCATGCGCATCGACGTCATAACCCTGTTTCCCGATTTGTTCGAGCCTTTCACGCAACAAGGCGTGGTTAGGCGTGCCTATGACTCCGGTGTGGTGCAACTACGGCTATGGCAATTGCGTGACTTTGCGACAGGCAACTACCGACGGATCGATGACCGGCCTTTTGGTGGCGGCCCCGGAATGGTGATGGCGGCGCAGCCTTTGGCTGATGCATTGACCGCGATTCGTTCCGATCGCAACGAGCCCACTGATCAACAAGCGCCGGTTGTGCTGTTTTCGCCGCAAGGCACCACGTTGACCCATGACCGTGTCAGCGCTTTTGCTGCCGAAGACAAAGGCGCGATTGTCGTGTGTGGGCGTTACGAGGGGATCGATCAGCGCTTCATTGACCGTCACGTGGATGCCCAATGGAGTCTGGGTGATTTTGTATTGTCTGGTGGGGAGATCGCTGCCATTGCGTGGCTGGACGCGGTTGCTCGTTTGATGCCAGGCGTGTTGGGTGATGCGGACAGCCATGGCCAAGATAGCTTCAACGCCGCCCTGGATGGCCTGTTAGATTGCCCGCATTACACCCGACCCGAAACTTGGGAGGGTGTCACTGTGCCGGCACCCTTGTTGTCGGGAAACCACGCTGCGATCGCCGCCTATCGCCGCCAGCAAAGCCTCGTGGCAACTGCCCGCAGCCGCCCTGATCTGATCCATGCGGCTCGTGCAACTGGCGCGCTGAGTAAGGCCGATGAGGTCATTTTGAAGGCGTCTGCCCCAGATTTACCGATCTGACGTTTGCAGGCTATAATGGTGGGCTAACCGATCCTCTGTTTGGCCGCTTGTCGGGACTGATTACTTTGATGGGCAAAGTAACGCCGCGAGCCTTGTGTAGCGCAAATACGATCGACTAAGAGGAACTTATGAACTTGATCCAAGAACTCGAGCAAGAAGAAATCGCTCGTTTGAACAAAGAAATCCCTGAATTCGCGCCCGGCGATACCGTGGTCGTGAGCGTGAACGTCGTTGAAGGTAACCGCAGCCGTTTGCAGGCCTACGAAGGCGTTGTTATCGCGCGTCGTAACCGCGGTTTGAACAGCAACTTTATCGTTCGTAAAATTTCGAACGGTGAAGGCGTTGAGCGCACCTTCCCCTTGTACAGCCCCCGTATCGCAAAGATCGAAGTCAAGCGTCGCGGTGATGTGCGCCGTGCCAAGTTGTACTACCTGCGTGACCGCAGCGGTAAGTCTGCACGTATCAAGGAGAAGCTGGTTCTCAAGAACAAGCCTGCTGCAACCGCTTAAACAGCTGCTGCAACCGAAAAAAGCCACTGCATGCAGTGGTTTTTTTTCGTCTACATTTAAACCGATGTCCAGCCTCGAAAAGACCCAAACGTGACGCAATCAAAATCCCCACCCAAAAGCGGCATGTTGTCGTCCATACCTGATCCGCGCGCGATACCCAGCGTTCGAAATCCCGATGGTGACGCCGCGCTGGCAAGCCACGCTTTAAGCCCGGCGGCTCTACAGCGGCGCTTTAGTCTGGACTTGCCATGGCAACCAGACGTGGTGCAAGAGCTACAGTGGCAGCACATCGAAACGTGGCGCGAGGCCGCTGTCCTGATTGGGTTGGTCCTGCGGGAAGAGCCGACATTGCTGTTGACCCAGCGCAGTGCACACGTGCCTACGCATGCGGCGCAGATCGCCTTTCCGGGCGGCAAGGTGGATGCATCCGACCACGATGCGCGCGCAGCAGCCTTGCGCGAGGCACATGAAGAGGTGGGTCTGCCAATTGAAAATGTAAGCGTCTTGGGCGAAGTGGGGCGATACACCACGGGGAGTGGCTTTCGCATTACACCGGTGGTTGCGTTGATCGAACCGCCCCCCGTGTTTCGTCCCAACCCGGGCGAAGTCGACGCCGTCTTCGAGGTCCCTTTGTCGTTCATCATGAATCCGGATAACCACCACAAGCATCAGTTGAACATGGGCGATAACGGTGAGATCCGGCGTCAGTGGTGGTCAATGCCCTATCACGATCCAGCGCAAAACGTTGAGCGGTATATTTGGGGAGCGACAGCGGGGATGTTGCGTAACTTTTATCGGTTCCTGTCGGCCGAGAGCCCACTAGCATGATTTTCTTTGCCCTCTTAATCGCCATTGTTCTGGACTATAGCTTCCCGTTCCCCTACGCACAGCGTGCGCAGCCCCTGATTGACAAGTGGCATGGCGTGGTCGCGGTCTGGACCGAGGACGCGCCAGATTGGCTCGTCTGGGCGTTGCGTGTTGGCACGCCTGCGCTGGCGGCTGCGTTGACCTATTGGTTGATTCTGTGGATTGCCGAGCCCTTTGCATGGGT
>JBMTSM010000019.1:0-15801 GCA_049448275.1 Burkholderiaceae bacterium | reverse complement strand
CCGCCTGCGCAATGGCGTGCGGGGTATCTGCGGCTATGCAGCGGACCATATGCAAATCAATGCCAAATGCCCAAGATCGCTTGCGCCTCCTCGGCCACCTTTCGCGCGGCTTCGATGGTACTGGCGGTGATCGTCAGGTGGCCCATCTTCCGTCCCACGCGCGCCTCAAGCTTGCCGTAGAGGTGAAGGTGCGTGCCCGGCAAAGCCAGCACATGATCCCAAGCGGGGGTTCGCAGCTCACCCGTATTGAGCCATATATCACCCAACAAATTCAGCATGACCGCCGCACTGTGCAACCGTGGTTCAGACAAGGGCAAGCCCGTCATGGTGCGCACTTGCAAATCAAATTGGGAGAGGTCGCAGGCCTCAATGCTGTAGTGCCCACTGTTGTGGGGCCGGGGCGCCATTTCGTTAACCACCAGACCCAGCGTGCCATCGCCCTGCTTGACGATGAAAAACTCGACACACAGAACGCCAACGTAACGCAGCGTCTCGGCAATCGCCGCTGCCGCTTGAATCGCGCGGGCACTCAGGTCGGCATCTAAGCTATTGGGGAACACCTCGGTGCGGGCCAAAATGCCGCCAACGTGCGTGTTCACTTGCAAGGGTAAATGCACACAGGCCCCATCGCGGCCACGGGCAACCACCACCGAGCATTCGGCCACCAAATCGAGGCGTTTCTCGACCACACAGGCCACATGATTCAAATCGGCCCATGCGGCCGCTAACGCGTCACGACTGGCGACTTGCACCTGTCCTTTACCGTCATAGCCCATTCGGGCGGTTTTCAAGATCGCCGGAAACAAGCTGGCATCCACGGCTTCCAAATCAGCTGCATCACGCAAGGGCGCGTAGGGAACAGGCCCCACCGCGGCAGCACCCGCGCTTTGAGCGGCACTGGTTTGGAAGTGCGCTTTCTCAACCAGTCGATCCTGTGCGACGGCGACTGCCTCCGCAGCCGGTGAGACGGGGTTACGCTGGCTCAAAACCCGCAGGGATTCAGCCGGGACATTTTCAAACTCTGTGGTCACCGCGTCACACAAACGCGCCATGCTGGCCAAGGCTTGCGCGTCATCGTAATCAGCCAGCAAGTGGTGATGACTCACCAGTCCAGCGGGGCTGGTAGGGTCAGGATCCAGCACGGCGGTGCGATAACCCATGCGCTGCGCGGCGTGCACAAACATCAACCCCAATTGGCCACCGCCCAAAACCCCCAGCGTGACAGGGCGGTCATCGGTTGCGGCAAAGGCGGGCAGCAATACAGCAGGTTTCACATCGATGTTCATGGTGGCTTAGTCGTTTGATTGAGGCTGTCGTATCAAGCGACAGGCGGTACCTGCATGGCGCGCGCCGCTTCGGTTTGCTTGGCGCGGAAAGCTGCCAGTGCCGCTGCCAAATCGGGGCTGTGGTTGGCCATCATGGCAACCGCAAAAAGCGCTGCGTTCGCTGCGCCAGCGGTACCAATCGCAAAGGTAGCGACTGGAATGCCTTTCGGCATTTGCACAATACTGTGCAACGAGTCCACGCCATTAAGGTGTTTGGAGGCGACCGGCACACCCAGCACGGGTACCGTCGTTTTCGCTGCCAGCATGCCGGGCAGGTGCGCCGCGCCACCCGCACCCGCGATGATGGCTTGCAGCCCTCGCTCCTTTGCGGCATCGGCGTAGGCAAACAAATCATCGGGCATGCGATGGGCAGATACGACCCGGCATTCAAAAGCAACCCCGAACTCGGTCAATATATCGGCGGCCGGCGCCATGGTGTCCCAGTCGCTACTGGAACCCATCACAATACCAATTTGAATCGCGGACATGCCATCTCCGTTAAAGTTGTAATTTTACGGGGCGTCCCCATCTGATTGATGTGAATAGCCAACGAATCTCCCGAAACCCACCTGCGAGCTCTTGAATGATTGATGTAACCATAGCGAATTTTGAAACCGACGTGATCGAAGCCTCCAAGACGACGCCTGTCCTGGTGGACTTTTGGGCGCCGTGGTGCGGTCCTTGCAAGACCCTTGGTCCCTTGCTCGAAAAAGTTGAAGCCGACTATGGTGGGCGCTTCATTTTGGCAAAAATTGACTCCGATCAAGAGCAACAATTAGCCGGGGCTTTTGGCATTCGCAGCATCCCGACCTGCGTCTTGCTGATGGGCGGTCAACCTGTTGATGGGTTCACAGGCGCGATTCCAGAAGGTCAAATCAAGGCGTTTTTAGACAAACACCTGCCCGCCGATGAGGGCACCGCGCAGCCTGAGGCTGAAGTTCCTGAAGCACCGCCAGTCAGCGATGAGGATGCACTCAGTGCGCTCGCGCAAGCGGCGGTGGCCAACCCCAATGACGATGATGCGCAGTTCAAGTACATCCGCGCGCTGCTACTCATGGACAATATCGCGCAAGCCAGGGCTGTTTTTGAGCCCCACAAAACCAAAGCGCTGGCCGTACAAAAGCTCGCATCCATTGAGTTGTGGCTTGCCACCTTAGAAGCCCCTGCCGGCAACGAGGCGGCCTTGCTACAAGCGATCGACAGCAACAAACGCGATTTTGAGAGCCGCTATGCGCTGGCCCAACAATGCATGCGTGAGACCCGATGGACCGATGCCATGGACGCGTTACTCGAAATTTTGATGCGTGACAAAACGTGGCAAAACGACCTGGCCCGCCGCGCGTATGTCGCCATTCTCGACATCATCACGCCAGAGCCACCCAAGGTCGCCGAAGGCCAAACACCGCCCGAGGACCCGGTGGTGGCTCGCTACCGCCGCCGCCTCAGCAGTGTCGTGCTGAGTTAAGCAGCCTGCGTCAGTTGAGTCAGCGCCTCTTGGTACTTCGCTGCGGTCTGAGCGATCACCGTTTCGGGTAAGTCGGGCGCGGGCGCGCTTTTATCCCATGGCTGGCCATTGCGCTGCGCAGTGCTCAGCCAGTCCCTTAAAAACTGCTTGTCATAGCTGGGCGGGTTCATGCCGGGCTGGTATTGGTTTGCGGGCCAATAGCGAGAAGAGTCAGGTGTGAGCACCTCATCCATGAGGACTAATTGGTCATCGGCATCCAGGCCAAACTCAAACTTGGTGTCTGCAATGATGATGCCTTTGGCCAGCGCAATCGCCGACGCCTCGGTGTACAACTGCACACTGATCCGGCGAATCTCCTCGGCCAGGGGCTGCCCAATCATCTCAACGGTCTGGGCAAAGGTGATGTTCTCGTCGTGCTCGCCCACCGCCGCTTTGGCAGCAGGCGTGAAGATCGGTTGGGGTAACGGCGACGCATTCTGTAAGCCCTCCGGGAGCGGTACACCGCATACCGTCTGCGTGGCTTGGTATTCTTGCCAGCCGCTGCCAGCCAGATAGCCGCGCACCACCGCTTCAACAGGGATGGGGCGCAAGCGCTTCACCAACATCGAGCGCCCTTCGACCCAATCGGCTTCGGCGGGGGTCACCACCGACAAGGGGTCTTCGCCAGTCAGGTGGTTGGGACAAACGTGACCCAGTTTGTCAAACCAGAACAATGCCATTTGCGTCAATAACACGCCCTTGCCCGGGATGGGTTGCGACATGATGACGTCATAGGCACTGATGCGATCGCTGGCAACCATCAGGATGCGGTCATCACCCACCGCGTAGTTGTCGCGGACTTTGCCACGGGCCAGCAAGGGTAAAGAAGTTAGGGTGGGGGTATGTTCAGCAGAAGCGGTCATGGGATCTGGGTAGCAAAGCGTCAATACAGCCTCTATTAGGCAACAAAAAAGCGCGATGGGTTACCAACCCATCACGCCTTTTTGTGACAATTCTCGGCGCAGCGGGGGTCAGGCCACGACTTGGGCCAACGCGCCAGCGGCGTAGCGCCCAGCAACAACCTGCAGACTTTCGCCTTTGATTTTGCCCGCCTGCCCTTCACAACCAAATTCGATATAGCGCTGTTTACAAATTGCTTGCGCGGCAGCGCGCGCTGGTTTGAGCCACTCGCGGGCATCAAATTTTTCGGGATTCTCATGCAAAAATTGACGTACCGCGCCCGTCATCGCCAACCGGATGTCGGTGTCAATGTTGATTTTTCGCACGCCAAATTTAATCGCTTCTTGGATCTCCTCGACTGGCACGCCGTAGGTCTCTTTCATATTGCCGCCGTATTGGCGAATGATGGCCAACAACTCCTGCGGCACACTCGACGAGCCGTGCATGACGAGGTGGGTATTCGGGATACGCGCATGGATCTCTTTCACGCGGCTGATCGCCAAGATATCACCCGTTGGCTTACGCGTGAATTTGTAAGCACCGTGGCTGGTACCAATCGCGATGGCCAAGGCGTCTAATTGCGTCGCTTTAACGAACTCAGCCGCTTGTTCGGGGTCAGTCAACATGTCTGCCATTTCCAACTTACCCGCGGCACCAATGCCGTCCTCTTCGCCAGCTTCGCCGGTCTCTAGCGAGCCCAAACAGCCCAGCTCACCCTCGACCGTCACGCCAACGCGGTGCGCCAACTTGACCACGCGCTTGGTCACGTCGACGTTGTATTCAAAGGAGGCAGGGGTTTTACCGTCTTCTTCCAACGAGCCGTCCATCATGACGCTGGAGAAACCCAAATCAATCGCGCCTTGGCAAATCGCAGGACTTTGACCGTGGTCTTGGTGCATGACCAAAGGAATATGGGGGTAAGCCTCAACGGCCGCTTGAATCAGGTGCTTGATGAAGCTCTCACCCGCGTATTTACGCGCCCCAGCACTCGCCTGCAGAATCACTGGCGCGCCAACCTCATCAGCCGCTCCCATGACGGCTTGCACCTGTTCTAGGTTGTTGACGTTGAAGGCGGGTATGCCGTAGCCGTTGGTGGCCGCGTGGTCGAGTAACTCACGCATTGAAACGAGCGCCATGGGGATAATCCTTCTGCAATGGGGTTGTAACCAGTTGGTAACTGGATTCGGGGTTTACCCGAATTTTAAACAACCTCACGCGGAATTTGACGCTCAGAACACGATTTCGACACAATTACGCGGAAACCGCGCTGTAACTTTTATTACTTCACGCGGCAAATCTTGAGCAGGTTGGTACCGCCCGGTTCGCCCATCGGCTCGCCGCAAGTGATCGCATAGATGTCGCCACTCTGGACGATGCCTCGGCGAATCAGGTGGCTTTCGGCATCCGCCAAAGCGGTATCGCGGTCGTAACTGGTGTCCATCAACAAGGGACGGACGTTGCGATACATCGCCATCCGGCGCTGGGTGCTCAAGCGCGTCGTTAACGCGTAGATTGGCATGTGCATGTTGAATCGGCTCATCCACAGCGCGGTGGACCCGGAGTCTGTCATGGCCACGATCGCTTTGGCGCCGCAGTGATGGGCCGTGAACAATGCCCCCATTGCAATGCTTTGGTCGATCCGCCGGAAACTCTTGTTAGCGGTCTTTAAGTTGAGCTCGGCGTCATTGGCTTCTTCAGCAGCCAAGCAAATCGCAGCCATCTGCTTCACGGTTTCAAGTGGGTATTTGCCGGCCGCCGTCTCGGCACTCAACATGACCGCATCAGTGCCGTCTAACACCGCATTAGCCACATCGCTCACCTCCGCGCGTGTGGGTACGGGCGCCAGAATCATGGACTCCATCATTTGCGTTGCCGTGATCACGACTTTGTCTTGCTCGTGAGCCATACGAATCATGCGCTTCTGTAAAGCGGGCACCGCCGCGTTACCAACCTCGACGGCCAGATCGCCACGCGCGACCATGATGCCGTCGCTGGCCTTCAGAATGCTGGCCAAATTCGGGATGGCCTCAGCCCGTTCAATTTTGGCAATCAAGCCTGTCTTGTGCTTGTAGGGTTCACCAGCGACGTTACACAGCTGGCGAGCCAACTCCATGTCGGTTGCACTTTGCGGGAAGCTCACGGCAACATAGTCCGCTTGCAAGGCCATCGCGGTTTTAATGTCGTCCATGTCCTTGGCGGTCAACGCCGGCGCTGACAAGCCGCCACCCTGTTTGTTGATGCCTTTGTTGTTGGATAGCTCACCCCCCACCACCACTTTGGTGTGAACGGCAGCACCACGCACCGCCTCGACGTTCAGAACAATCAAGCCATCATTGAGTAACAACACGTCACCGGCTTTGACGTCGCGCGGCAGCTCTTTGTAATCCAAGCCCACCGCCTCGACGTCGCCCAGCGTTTCGCGCGCAGCATCCAGCACAAAACTGGCGCCTTCAACCAGGTGCACTTTTCCGTCAGCAAATTTACCGACGCGGATTTTGGGGCCCTGCAAATCCGCCATGATGGCGACCTCGCGCCCAACCTCTTTCGCGGCTTCGCGCACCGCTGCCGCACGGTCAATGTGATCTTGCGCGATGCCGTGCGAGAAGTTGAGGCGAACCACGTTGACGCCCGCACGCAGCACCGCGAGCAGCAAGGCAGGATCGCTGGTTGCAGGGCCGAGGGTTGCGACGATTTTGGTTGCGCGAGTAGCCATTCAGGAGATCTCCGTTGGTAAAAAAGGGCCAACACAACGGGGTCAGCCTGTAATTCAGTTTCATATTGTGACTGAATCTAGTTACCAACGGGTTACCAAATTAGTTCGCGCGTCGCGCCAAAACCTCAAAGGCGGGCAAGGTCTTACCTTCTAAAACTTCCAAAAACGCGCCGCCGCCAGTTGAGATGTAACCCACTTGATCAGCCATGTCGTACTTGGCAATCGCGGCCAGCGTATCGCCGCCACCCGCGATACTGAACGCATCGCTCTGCGCGATCGCTTGGGCCAACGTCTTTGTACCGTTTTCGAAAGCCGCAAACTCGAATACGCCGACCGGGCCGTTCCACACAATCGTACCCGCCGCTTTCAACTGCGCTGCCAGTTGGGCTGCCGTGGCAGGACCAATGTCGAGGATCATGTCATCGTCAGCCACGTCGGCGGCCGCTTTGACAGTCGCGACGGCATCGGGCGCGAAGGCCTTCGCCGTGACCACATCGGTTGGGATCGGCACCGCAGCGCCCCGCGCCTGCATGCTGGCCATCACTTGGCGCGCGGCATCTAACAAATCGGGTTCAGCCAAGCTCTTACCGATGGGCAAACCGGCTGCCAACATGAACGTGTTGGCAATGCCGCCACCCACGATCAAGTTGTCGACGTTTTTTGACAAGGCTTCGAGGATGGTCAATTTGGTCGACACTTTGCTACCCGCCACAATCGCAACCAATGGCCGTTTGGGTGCTTGCAACGCCTTCCCAATCGCATCCATCTCAGCGGCCAACAAGGGGCCCGCACAGGCAACCGGCGCATGCTCTGCGATCCCGTAGGTCGATGCCTCGGCACGGTGAGCGGTACCAAAAGCGTCGTGCACGAACACGTCGCACAGGGCCGCCATCTTTTTTGCCAGTTCAGGGTTATTCTTTTTCTCGCCAACGTTCACGCGGCAGTTTTCCAGCAGCACCACCTCACCGGGTGCCACGGTCACACCATCCACCCAATCCGCAACCAAACGCACAGACTGACCCAGCAGTGCGGATAAGCGCTCGGCAACGGGCGCCAAACTGTCAGCCGGTTTGAATGCCCCTTCGGTGGGTCGTCCCAGATGACTGGTCACCATCACGGCGGCCCCCGCCTTCAACGCCATTTCAATGCACGGCACACTGGCGCGCACGCGGGTGTCCTCGGTGATTTGCCCGGCATCGTCTTGCGGCACATTCAGGTCGGCGCGTATGAATACCCGCTTGCCTGCAACAGCCCCTTGGTTACACAAATCTTGAAAGCGTTTGAATTGCATGATGCATCCTCAAAAATTAAGTTAATTCGTTTGGCGACAAGCGGCGGTGATGTCGAGTGATGCTTGATACAGCGCGGTTTTGACATCCGCCAGCGCCAACAGGGTGTGGAACAGACCGTCATGGGTCAAGGGCACATCGGCCTGTGCAGCCAAGCAGGTGGTGTCTAAGCGCAACCGCTGTTGCATCGCTCTTGAGAACCATGATACCTGCGGCACGTGCTTTTGCTCGACCGGCGCCAGCCTGTAGGGCAAGCCGTGCAAGTACAGGTTGTTCTCGCCTAGCGACTCCCCATGGTCGCTGACGTACCACATCGCCGTGTCGTGATCAGGTTGACGCGACAACCACTGAATACTGGCGGCCAACACGTGGTCGGTGTAGCGGATCGAGTTGTCATAGGCATTCACCACGGCCTGACGATCGCAGCTTTGCAGCGCATTACTGGTGCACTCCGGCTTGAATGCCTTGTAGGCCTCGGGCGCACGTTTGAAATAGGCGGGGCCATGACTGCCCATTTGGTGCAGCACCACCACCACACCTTTATCGCGCTGCGCCGCTGGCAACTGGGCGATGCGCTCGTCTAAGCCGTCCAGCATCACTGCATCAAAGCACTCACCATTAGGACAGAACGCTGGGTTATTCAGGTCCCGCGTGTTAACGGTCGGCACACGGTCGCAAACGCCTTTGCAGCCTGACTGGTTATCGATCCACAACACCGCCAAACCCGCACGCTGCAGCACGTCTAACAGGCCCTCCTGTGGCCCATCGCGATCCTCATAGTCTGACTTACCCAACGCCGAAAACATGCACGGCAATGAGGCAGCGGTATTCGTGCCACATGACATCACATTTCGGAAATATTGCAATTGACCATTCGCCAGCAACGGGGCCAACTCGGGGTTGGTGGGACGCTCATAACCGCCCAGCTGCCAATTAGCTGCACGACTGGTTTCACCCACTACCAACAGCAAGCGCAGCGGTCGTTGCGTGCGCTGGTAGCTGGCGCCCAAGGTAGCGTCTTGTCCAATGATTTCGAGGGGTTTTTGTTGATGCGGGATTTGATCTATCGCCAAGCGCACACTGGCGTAGAGGCCGTTCATGGGGTTGATCATGTAACGGATCTGTTTGTGGTTACGCATCACCGACGCGAAATCCTGAAAAACCAACAAGGTGGCGCCGATCGCCACACCGAAACCCACGATCGCGAGCAACACGTTTTGAAGCAACCGCTTGATGGGCGGGGCACCTCTCAAAGGGCGCGATGACACCCATATGGCAGGCACGATACCCACAAATAACAAGGTCGTGGCCAAGCGCCAGGAGAGCAGATCTGCCACCTCACGGGCGTCAGTGCCAGCCACGTTGGCCATCATGCTGGCGTCAATGACGATGCCATAACTGAGCATGAAAAAGGAGCTGGCCGCCGCACTGATCAGCATGACCACCGCGACCCCCTTCAGCAGGACGGGCCAAGCACACAGGATCAGCAGACTAAAAGCGACGGCCGCGATGGCGACACCAAACGCCACCATGAAGCCCAACCCGCGCCAACCCATCACCTCTGGCAACGCATCCAGGTTTTTCCACAGGCTGATGTTGCCCACGGTGGCCAGCCACACAGCGACAACCAGTGCCAAGGAAAAACGAGACCACGTGGGGACGGCTGAACGCATGGAAAACATCAATGGTTAGTCCTTCATTGAACACAACGGTATGCACTTTACCTTACCTGACACCAGCACTGGGGAAGTACCCGATTAAACTCTGCCCATGACCCCCTTCGGACACTCCCTGCGTTTCACCAGCAACGGTGTGCCGTGGCGCAGCATCACCGCGTCACTGGTGCTTTTACTGCTTTGGGATGCAGCGGGTTGGGATCTGCCGTTGATGGAAGCAATTGGTTCGGCCACTGGCTTTCCTTTGCGTGATAACTACTGGCTCGAAAACGTGCTGCATACTGGCGCACGTAACGTATGCGTCGCCCTCTACTTGGGCCTCTGGGTGGTGGCATTGGGCTGGCCCAATGGTGCGCACCCACTGATCGGACACCGTTGGCAACGCAGCTGGTGGTTACTCGGGGTGTTGGTTAACTTAATCGTCATCAGTGGCCTGAAATCCATCAGCAGCACCAGCTGCCCATGGGACTTACAGGTCTTTGGTGGCCCAGCGGCCTATGTATCCCACTGGACTTTCGGTGTGGCCGATGGCGGTGGAGGCCGTTGCTTCCCGGGCGGTCACGCCTCCAGCGCACTGGCATTTTTAGCCTTGGCACCGGTGTGGTTGCGCGCCACCTCCCCAAGGCACCAGCGACTAGGTCGATGGTTGTTTGCGCTGGTAATGGGATTCGGGCTGTTATTTGGCTTGACGCAAACACTGCGCGGCGCCCATTACCCTAGCCACACTTTGTGGACCGCTTGGCTGTGTTTTACCGTGGGCTGGCTGTGGTTCGCAATCTACCAACCGGCCAACAAATGGAGCGGTAAGTAAACCGCCATGCCGCTGAGGATGGTTCCAAACACGCCGCCGCGCGTGAAGTACCAAATCAAGCCAACCGCAGCGCCATAAATGCGTGCATCGCTGAACGAATCGATGAGCGCCCCATTTTTCATCACAATCTCGGGCACGATCACAGCCGCCATTGCGGCCACAGGCGCGTAATGCAGCCCGCGCTGAAACCACTCAGGGATGGCCATTTTCTCTTTCGACCACATAAAGAAAGAGCGCGTCAAAACCGTGATCCCAGTCAGGCCCAAAATGGCTAGCAGCGTCCATCCGTCGGTTTCGTTAACGGCTTGCATCGCTTCAGACATGTGAAGGACTCCGTGAGCGGTCAAGCAACAGGCTTATAAGCACCGCTGCCGAAACACCAACCAGAATATTCAGTTTCATCGGCAGGGCGTAAGTGGCCACTGCGGCCGCACCCGCCAGCACCGCCGCAACGACACGCAATCGCGTCGTGACCAAAGAGCACGAAATCCCCATGAGCGCCAAAATACCGGCAAAGCTCAGGCCCCATGACAAGGGGATGACGCTGGCCAACGCAATCCCGATGAAACTCGTCGTCATCCATGTGGCCCAGTTCACAAACCCAAGCGCCGACCAATAGATGTCCATGCCGCGAATGTCTTCAGCCGCCGTGGGCACCGTTTTGTACTTCTTAATGAAAACCACATACGACAAATCAGTCAACAGATAGGCGTAAGTGATGCGCTTGGGTAATTTAAACGGCATAAAGAACGGTCGCACATGCGCACTAAAAACGGCAAACCGCAGGTTGACACACAATGCGGTGAGCCAAATCACCCACAGTGGCGCGCCTGAAATAATCAACGGCATGGCTGCTAATTGCGAGCTGCCAGCAAACACCATCAAAGTCATGGCGCTGACCTCGAGCAAACTCATCCCTGAGTTGGCTAGCGCCACCCCCGTGGTGATGCCCCACGCGCCAATGCCCGGCGATGCGGGCAACATATCCCGCACACCGGCGATAAAAAGCGGGTGTCGCACCCACTGCAACAAGGCGTGCAGGGGCGTCATAACGCACCCTTTTGCGGTGGCAGGACAAAGCGCTGCTGGGCCGAAAGTGGGCACCCTCTTAAAAAGTCACTCACCGACAAACGCTTACCACCCGGGCGTTGCAAGGCCAACAGGCGCAAACGACCCACACCACATGCGACCTCAACGCCAGCATCTGATACGGCTACCACTGTACCTGGCGTGACGGTAGAACCAGCGTCGGAGGTGAGGGCTTGCGCATCCCAGATTTTGATGGTCTCTATTTGCCCGTTCAGCGCAATTTGCGCCGTCGCACCCGGGAAAGGATTAAAAGCGCGGACTTGGCGATCCAGCAATACGGCGTCACGGGTCCAGTCAAGCGGCGCTTCGTCTTTCTCAATTTTGTGGGCATAGGTCACGCCTGCCACCGCTTGAGGCGTCGCAATCGAGATGCCTGCGGCGACAGCGTCGAGCGCTTCAATTAACAACGCTGCACCAGCAGCAGCCAAGCGGTCATGCAAACTGGCGGTGGTCTCACGCGGGAGAATCGGAACGCGATAATCACGCAAGGTGTCGCCCGTATCCAAGCCCGCGTCCATCTGCATGATGGTGATACCTGTCATGGCATCGCCGGCTTCAATCGCACGGTGAATGGGCGCTGCACCACGCCAGCGCGGTAGCAAAGAGGCGTGTACATTCAAACAGCCCAAACGGGGGGCGTCTAGTACCCATTGAGGCAATATCAGGCCGTAAGCCGCTACCACCATCACATCCGCAGCTGAGGCAACGATCGCCTGCTGCGTCGATTGCGCATCATCAGCATAACGGCCATCCAACCGCAGACCCATGGGCTGTGCGACAGCTAAGCCATGCGTCAGCGCCAACTGCTTCACTGGTGACGGTTGCAGACGCATGCCGCGACCCGACGGTCTATCGGGTTGGGTCAATACCAACTCAACGGTATGGCTCGATTCAATCAGGGCCTGCAACGTGCTGGCCGCAAACGCGGGCGTACCGGCAAATATGACCCGCATCGCGAACCCTGGCCTCGCTTAACGCGCGTCGCGCAGTTGTTTCTGCAGCTTGGTTTTGATACGGGTGCGTTTCAGGGGCGACAGGTACTCCACGAAGACCTTGCCCATCAGGTGATCCATCTCATGCTGGATACAAATCGCCAGCAGGTCTTCAGCGGCGATTTCGCGGGCGTGCCCGTTTTCATCCAGCGCTTGCACCTTGATCGACTCGGCGCGGGGGACGCCGTCGTAGATGCCCGGAACAGACAAGCATCCCTCTTCCGCGATTTTGGTTGCCTCACTTTTCCAGACCACTTCGGGGTTGATCAAAACCAATGGCTCATCGCGCGCTTCGCTGACATCGATCACGATGACACGTTCGTGAACATCGACTTGCGTCGCAGCCAAGCCGATACCGTTGGCGTCGTACATGGTCGCCAACATCGCCTGCACCAACGCCTTGATGCGGTCATCCACAGCCGCAACCGGTTTGGCAACCGTGTGGAGCTTTGGGTCGGGATAGCGCAGGATGGGTAGAACAGTGGCTTGTGACATGACGCGGTCGGGATAGCTGGTTTACCCCGATATTGTCGCGCTTTTTTTATGCGGTCTGGAGTGCCCCCTGCATACCCCTATGGGCAGTTGTACCCAGGACAGCGACACTGGGTCGCACACTCACGCGTACCTCAACTGCAGCACACCACTTCTTGCAAACTACCGCTCCCCTCAATCGTTGGCGACTCTGGTTGCGTTTCAGCTTAACGCCACACATCGGACCCGTTACGCTCAAACAACTTTACCTCGCGCAAGCCGACCTCAAAGCCCTCATCGAATTCCCAAAGCGGGCATTGGCTTTGGACCTATCGGCAGCGCAATGTACCGCACTCGCACAGGTGCCCGACACCTGGCTCGCTGCCGTCGCGCAAACCGAGCGGTGGCTGCAAGATCACCCCGAACGCTTTGTCCTGACACTTGACGACGCTGACTATCCCGAGTACCTGCGCGACATGGCGGATCCCCCGCCTGTTTTGTTCGGTGCGGGGCACCGCCACCTCCTAAGCGAGCGGGCATGTATCGCGATCGTTGGCTCACGCAACCCAACCGCGCAGGGATTAAAAGACGCCAGTCGATTCGCAGCTCAATTGGCGCAGGAGGGGCTCATCATCGTCTCCGGGCTGGCGCTGGGTATCGACGGCGCGGCACACGAAGGGGCACTCGGTGTGGCTCCCCAAACTGGCCCCAACACGATCGCTATAGTCGGCACCGGTTTAGATCTGGTCTATCCCAGAAGCCACGCCAAGCTGGCAACCGAGATCGTTAAACAGGGTTTGATGTTGTCCGAATTTCCGCTGGGAACTGGTCCCGCGCGGATGCACTTCCCAAAGCGCAACCGGCTGATTGCAGGGGTGTCAATTGGGACTTTGGTGATTGAGGCTGCGATTGAGTCAGGCTCGCTCATCACTGCACAAATGGCCACAGAAATGGGCCGCGAGGTCTTTGCATTGCCGGGCTCGATACACGCCACCCAATCCAAAGGCTGTCACGCGCTGATCAAGCAAGGTGCCAAGCTGGTGGAGCGCGCCAGTGACATCATGGATGAATTACCAAGTCATACGGTACGCAAGGCCCTGCGCGAGGCAGATGACGCGGATGACGCGGAAACCACAGCGACGGTGAGCACGCCGAGCCCAGCGGCAACGCTACTGAAGGTGATGGGCCTGGCCCCAATCAGCCTTGACGCGTTGGTCACTCAAACCCAGTCACCAGCGCACGTGCTGCAATCCCTGCTGTTTGAGTTGGAAATGGCAGGCCACGTGGCCCGAATGCCCGGTGGCCAGTTTCAGCAAATCGTCTAGGCGACTCGCCGCAAAGCCTCAGACGACTGCACCGGCATTCGGGTCGTTGGGGTCGTCGCTGCCATCGGTTGGCTTCGCTTTGATGAGGTCTTCACGACGAATACCCAACCACATGCCCACTGCCGCGGCCACAAATACCGACGAGTAAATACCAAACAAAATACCAATCGTCAGCGCCAATGCAAAGTAGTGCAAGGTTGGGCCACCAAACAACAACATACTCAACACCATGATTTGCGTTGAGCCATGGGTAATGATGGTGCGACTGATTGTTGACGTAATGGCGTGATTGATGGTTTCAATGGTCGTCAATTTCCGATAGCGACGGAAGGTCTCGCGAATACGGTCAAAAATCACCACCGACTCGTTGACCGAGTAACCCAAAACGGCTAGCACCGCAGCCAACACCGCCAATGAAAACTCCCATTGGAAGAATGCAAAGAAACCCAAAATGATGATGACGTCGTGCAGGTTCGCAATGATGGCCGAGACCGCGTACTTCCATTCAAAGCGGATGGCCAAGTAAATCATGATGCCGATGATCACAGCACCCAGCGCCATCAAGCCATTGGTCGCCAACTCATCGCCCACCTGAGGACCCACGTACTCGGTCCGGCGAAGCGTCACGGTGGGATCGGCCGCTTTCAAGGCCGCCAAAACGATTTCGCTTTGTTGGCCCGAGGTCTGCTCGGCCACGGTGGGCAATCGCATCAAGACATCGCGTGCAGAGCCAAAGTTTTGAACCTGCACATCGCTGTAATTTAATTGGGTAAGCACCTCGCGAACCGCCTCAACATCGGCGGGTTTCTCGTAGGCCACCTCCATGACGGTGCCGCCCGTGAACTCGACCGACAGGTTCAAGCCGTTGGTGAAGAGGAAAAAGACAGATGCAATAAACGTAGCAAAAGACACGGCGTTCAGCGCCAATGCATGACGCATGAAGGGAATGTCTTTTTTAATGCGGAAAAATTCCATGATTCGACTTCCGTTCTGAGGTTATTCGTCAGCCAAGGCTTTGGCTTTGGGACTCGCGTTCCAAACGGTTCCGATGGAGAGCTTTTTGAGCTTTTTCTGACGGCCATACCAAAAATTGACCACCCCGCGCGAAAACATCACCGCAGAGAACATACTGGTCAAGATACCTATACAGTGCACCACCGCAAATCCGCGTACCGGGCCCGAACCGAAGGCCAGCAAAGCGATACCCGCGATCAGTGTGGTGATGTTGGAGTCAAAAATCGTGCCCCATGCGCGGTCATAGCCTGCGTTGATGGCGGCCTGCGGCGCTGCGCCTGCGCGCAACTCTTCGCGAACACGCTCATTGATCAGCACGTTGGCGTCAATCGCCATACCCAGCGCCAACGCCATCGCCGCCATACCTGGGAGGGTGAGGGTCGCTTGCAGTAGCGAGAGAATGGCGACCAACAACAACAAATTCACTGCCAGCGCGATACTCGAGAACAGACCGAACAAGGCGTAGTACGCGCACATGAAAGCCACGATCACCACGAAGCCCCAGGTCACGCTGTCAAAGCCTTTGGCGATATTCTCGGCACCCAGTGACGGGCCAATCGTGCGCTCTTCAATGATTTCCATAGGTGCAGCCAAGGAACCGGCGCGCAACAACAGCGCTACGTCGGCGGCTTCTTGGGTCGTCATGCGACCAGAAATCTGAACCCTACCACCGCCGATTTCTGAGCGGATCA
>JBMTSM010000018.1:0-15813 GCA_049448275.1 Burkholderiaceae bacterium | reverse complement strand
TAAAGCACCAGCGGCCAAGGCTAAAGCACCAGCGGCCAAGGCTAAAGCACCAGCGACCAAGGCCAAAGCACCGGCAGCCAAGGCCAAAGCGACTGCCGGCAAAACAGCCCCCCCAAGCGCCAAAGTCGCTCCGAAAGCAAAACCTGTGACCGCCAAGAAAACCACTGAAAAAAAAGAAAGCGCCAGCGCTAAAGTTGTTAAAGCCGCCGCAACCGTGAAAGCGGCCAAAGCCCCCGCTGAGGCGAAAAAGCCAGCCGCAAAAAAGACGAGCACAAAAGCAGCCAAACCCAGCAAGACTGCAAAAGGTCGCAAGTCATCCGAAGACGATGACATTGACCTGTCTGACATCGAAGACGACATCAACGACGTCGAGGCCGAAGCGGAAACAGATGCCAGCACCGCTAGCGACAAGCCCGTTGAAAAGGTCAAACCGCTTCGCATGAAGATCAGCAAGGCGAAAGAACGCGCCTTGGCAAAAGAATTCGGTCTTGACGACACCGTCCTGTCCGAGGAAGAGACCATGTCTCGCCGCGCCCACCTGAAGGCGCTGATGAAGCTCGGTAAAACCCGTGGCTACCTCACACACGGTGAAATCAACGACCACCTGCCCGACAAATTAGTTGAGGCGGAAACGCTCGAAGTCGTCATCTCCTTGTTGAATGACATGGGTGTTGCCGTATACGAACAAACACCGGACGCGGAAACCCTGCTGCTCAACAACACCAGTGGTACAGCCACCAGTGAGGAAGAGGCGGAAGAGGAAGCGGAAGCCGCCCTCTCGACCGTTGACAGCGAGTTTGGTCGCACCACCGACCCCGTGCGCATGTACATGCGTGAAATGGGTACCGTTGAGCTACTGACGCGCGAAGGCGAAATTGAAATCGCCAAGCGCATCGAGCAAGGCTTGACGGATATGGTCGAATCAATTTCAGAGTCGCCCGCGACGATTGCCGCAATTTTTGAAATGGTCGAAGAAATTCGCCAGGACAAAGTGGTGATTTCGACCGTGGTAGACGGCTTCTCTGACGCCGACGAAAACGACGACTACGTGGCCGAGGAAGACTTCGACGAAGAGTACGACGACGACGACGGCAAAGGTGGCTCCAAGTCACTGACCAAACTGCTTGAAAAGTTGAAAAACGAGGCCCTCACTCGCTTTGACAACATGGCCACGCACTTCGAAAAATTGCGCAAAGCCTACGACAAAGACGGCTGGGGATCACCCAACTACTTGAAGGCGCAGAAAGCCATCACCGAGCAACTCATGACGATTCGCTTTACCGCGAAGACCATTGACAAGCTCAGCAACATGGTTCGCGATCAAGTCGAAACCGTGCGCAAGAAAGAACGCGAATTGCGTCGCATCTTGGTTGACAAATGCGGCATGCCGCAAGAGCGTTTCATCAAAGAGTTCCCTGCTAACCTGCTCAACACCAAGTGGATTGAAAAGGAAGCGGCTGCAGGCAAATCATGGAGCGCCATCATGGAGCGCAACATTCCGCCTGTTCAGGAAATTCAAAACGACTTGGCGGCCTTGCAAGCCAGCGTTGTGGTGCCTTTAGACCAACTGAAGAACATCCACAAGCGCATGATTCAAGGTGAGACCAACTCACGCAATGCCAAGCGTGAAATGATTGAGGCCAACTTGCGTTTGGTGATCTCGATCGCCAAAAAATACACCAACCGCGGTCTTCAGTTCTTAGATCTGATTCAAGAAGGCAACATTGGTCTGATGAAGGCGGTGGACAAATTCGAATACCGCCGCGGCTACAAGTTCTCCACCTATGCTACCTGGTGGATTCGCCAGGCCATCACCCGCTCCATCGCAGACCAAGCCCGCACGATTCGTATACCGGTGCACATGATCGAGACCATCAACAAGATGAATCGCATCAGCCGTCAACACCTGCAAGAGTTTGGTTTTGAACCTGATGCCAGCGTCCTGGCAGAAAAGATGGAAATCCCAGAGGACAAGATCCGCAAAATCATGAAGATCGCGAAAGAGCCGATCTCGATGGAAACCCCCATTGGTGACGACGACGACTCACATTTGGGTGACTTCATCGAAGACACCGCTAACACAGCGCCGCTTGAAGCGGCCATGCAAGCGGGTCTGCGTGATGTGGTGAAGGAAATATTAGACAGCCTGACCCCACGTGAAGCCAAGGTGTTGCGCATGCGGTTTGGTATCGAGATGTCGACCGACCACACCCTCGAAGAGGTTGGTAAGCAATTTGACGTGACGCGCGAGCGCATCCGTCAAATCGAGTCCAAAGCCGTGCGCAAACTGAAGCACCCCAGTCGCAGCGACAAGCTCCGCAGCTTCATGGAATCGGGTAATTAAAAAGACCACAAACGCCCCCTTCACCCGGGGGCGTTTTTTTACCCTTGAAAACGCCACTTCCGTCCCTAAATAGGGAGGGTGTCAGGTTTTGCCCCGGCGCAAAGCCCTTTCAACCGATCGAACTACGAATCCCACCATGTCAGACACTGAAAAACAACCCACGCCCCCTGAAGCTGAATCAGCCACCCCTGAAGCCGCATCAACAGAGCCCACCGCCGCTGAAGTCCTTGCCGCTGTCAAAGCTGCTGCAGGCGACAGCGCCGAAGCTGTGGCGCCAGAGGTGAGCGTTGAATCATTACAAGCGCAGCTAGACGAGGCAAACGATGCCTTTTTGCGCGCCAAAGCAGATGTCGAAAACGCCCGCCGCCGCGCTGACGAGGAAATCCAAAAGGCTCGCAAGTTCGCGGTTGAGGGTTTTGCTGAGAGCTTATTGCCCGTCATCGACAGCCTGGAAGCGGCCCTCACCGTTGAGCAAAACACGATTGAGCAAATGCGCGAGGGCGTCGCCGCCACGCAAAAGCAGTTGCTCAGCGCTTTGGAGCGCAACAAAGTAACTCAGATCAACCCGCCCAATGGCGAGAAGTTCAACCCTCACCAGCACCAAGCCATCAGCGTGGTGCCCGCTGAGCAGGCGCCCAACACCGTCGTGACGGTGCTGCAAAAGGGCTATCTGATCGCCGACCGCGTGTTGCGCCCCGCCCTTGTGACCGTTACCGCACCGAAATAAACATTTTTAGGCTTGAGGGCTTGAAAAAGCCCCAAAAAGACCTACTTACAGTTCAGCTTTACTTTTTTACAAACAACCCGTTTCACGCCAAAAGCGCCAGGAGTTCATCATGGGAAGAATCATCGGTATTGACTTAGGTACCACCAACAGCTGCGTTTCCGTCATGGAAGGCAACACCACGCGTGTGATCGAAAACAGCGAAGGTGCGCGTACAACCCCGTCCGTCATCGCGTATCAAGAAGACGGCGAAATCTTGGTTGGCGCACCTGCGAAGCGCCAAGCGGTCACCAACCCCGCCAACACCATCTACGCCGTCAAGCGTTTGATTGGTCGGAAGTTTGCCGAGAAAGAGGTTCAAAAAGATATCGACTTGATGCCCTACAAAATTGCGAAGGCCGACAACGGCGACGCATGGGTGGAAGTCCGTGGCAACAAGCTGGCCCCGCCCCAGGTGAGCGCCGAAATTTTGCGCAAGATGAAAAAAACCGCTGAGGACCACCTCGGCGAAGAGGTCACAGAGGCGGTGATCACGGTGCCCGCTTACTTCAACGATGCGCAACGCCAAGCCACCAAAGACGCAGGTCGTATCGCGGGTCTGGATGTCAAGCGCATCATCAACGAACCCACAGCGGCCGCATTGGCCTTTGGTTTGGACAAGCAGTCTAAGGGCGACCGCAAAATTGCCGTCTATGACCTGGGCGGCGGCACCTTCGACGTCTCCATCATCGAAATCGCAGATGTCGATGGCGAAAAGCAATTCGAAGTGTTGTCAACCAACGGCGACACATTCTTGGGGGGTGAAGACTTTGACCAACGCATCATCGACTTCATTATTGCTGAGTTCAAGAAAGAGCAAGGCGTCGACCTCAGTAAAGACGTGCTGGCATTGCAACGCCTGAAGGAAGCCGCTGAAAAAGCCAAGATCGAGCTGTCTAACAGCGCACAAACCGACATCAACCTGCCCTACATCACCGCAGACGCGTCAGGTCCCAAGCACCTGAACATCAAGATGACACGCGCCAAGCTCGAAAGCCTGGTTGACGAGTTGATCGAGCGCACCATTGCCCCCTGCCGTACAGCGATTAAAGACGCTGGCATCAGCGTGAGCGACATCAATGACGTCATCTTGGTTGGCGGTATGACCCGCATGCCTAAGGTGCAAGAGAAGGTCAAAGCCTACTTTGGCAAAGATCCCCGCCGTGACGTCAACCCTGACGAAGCGGTCGCTGTTGGCGCGGCAATTCAGGGTCAGGTGCTTTCAGGCGATCGTACCGACGTCTTGTTGCTCGACGTGACCCCTCTGTCTTTGGGTATCGAGACCATGGGCGGTGTGATGAGCAAGATGATCAGCAAGAACACGACCATCCCCACCAAGTTCAGCCAGGTGTTTTCAACCGCCGACGACAACCAGCCTGCGGTGACCATCAAGGTCTACCAGGGTGAGCGTGAGATTGCCTCCGGTAACAAAATGCTGGGCGAGTTCAACTTAGAGGGGATCCCACCCGCACCGCGCGGTACCCCTCAGATTGAAGTGACCTTTGATATCGACGCAAACGGTATTTTGCACGTAGGCGCCAAAGACAAGGGCACTGGTAAAGAGAACAAGATCACCATCAAAGCGAACTCTGGTCTGTCAGACGAAGAGATCGAAAAAATGGTTAAAGACGCTGAGCTGAACGCTGACGAAGACAAGAAAAAAGTCGAAATGGTACAGGCCCGTAATCAAGCCGAAGCCATGATCAACAGTGTTAACAAGAGCGTTGCCGAACACGGCGACAAGCTGGACGAAGCTGAGAAGACCGCGATTGACGACGCTACCAAAGCACTCGAAGAGGCGCTGAAGGGTGACGACAAAGACGACATCGAAGCCAAAACCACCGCGTTGATGACGGCTAGCCAAAAGCTAGGCGAGAAGATGTACGCCGACATGCAAGCTGAGCAAGCAACCGCGCAAGCGGCTGAGAGCAAGGCTGGTGACGACGACATCGTTGACGCCGAAGTCAAAGAAGTGAAGAAAGACTAAACCAGCTTTCCGAGCACCCAGCGGACGCGCAAGCGTCCGCCAACGCCGCACAAGTGCCCGTCGCTTGGGCGGCGATTGGCATTCAAGACGGACTCATTTAACGGTGCAGTACATCCACTGCAAACTCAACGCATAGCGGGCTTTTGAATATGGCAAAAAAAGATTTTTACGAAGTTCTGGGGGTTCCCAAAAACGCCAGCGACGACGAAATAAAGAAAGCCTATCGCAAGCTGGCCATGAAATACCACCCTGACCGCAACCAAGGCGATGCCGCGGCTGAGGGGAAGTTCAAAGAGGTCAAAGAAGCGTACGAAATGCTCTCTGACCCCGAAAAGCGAAGCGCGTACGACCAATACGGCCACGCGGGTGTTGACCCCAATATGCGCGGTGGCGCCGGCGGCCCCGGTGGGTTTGGTGACGCGTTTGGTGACATTTTTGGTGATATTTTTGGCGGCGGGCAGCGTCGTGGTGGCCGTCAGGTCTACCGCGGCAATGACTTGTCATATGCCATGGAAATCACACTCGAGGAAGCCGCTGCGGGTAAGGACTCACAAATCCGGATTCCCTCATGGGATGACTGCAACGCCTGTGACGGCACGGGTGCCAAACCTGGCACACAGGCCAAGACCTGTACAACCTGCCACGGATCAGGTCAGGTGCAAATGCGCCAAGGCTTCTTCAGTGTCCAGCAAACATGTCCGCATTGCCACGGCAAAGGCAAGATCATTGCAGACCCCTGCGGTACATGCCACGGACAAGGCAAGAATAAAACCAACAAGACCCTTGAGATCAAGATTCCAGCGGGTATCGACGACGGCATGCGTATCCGCAGCACCGGCAACGGTGAACCCGGTCAAAACGGTGGCCCACCCGGTGACTTGTTCATTGAGATTCGTCTGCGCAAGCACGATATCTTTGAGCGCGATGGCGATGATCTGCACTGCCAAGTACCCGTCAACATCGCGACGGCCGCTCTGGGCGGTGAAATTGATGTGCCCACACTCGGCGGTAAAGCGACCATTGAAATCCCCGAGGGTACGCAACACGGTAAAACATTCCGCCTGCGTGGCAAGGGTATCAAAGGCGTGCGATCATCGGTTGCAGGTGATCTTTATTGTCATGTCGCCGTTGAAACGCCTGTGAAGCTGACTGAGCATCAACGAAAACTCCTGAAAGAGTTGGATGAATCGTTCAAAAAAAACCGTGACAAGCACAGCCCGAATGGGGGTGGCTGGTTTGAAAAAGCAAAGGCGTTCTTCGGCTAAACCCCTGAAAGGTTAGCCATGAAACGGCTGCTGGTAACCCTCCCCCTGTTGTTCCTCGCGCCCACAAGCTGGGCAGAGGCAACTGAGCAGCTGCCAGCAGCCTGCGTATCGAAACTGCGCGACAGTGCTTTGAAGGCCGGTATCGACGGCATATTCTTCGACAACACCCTAGCCAGCGTCACCGCCAAGCCCGAGCTGCTTGAGCGCCTCAACTACCAGCCCGAATTCAAACTCGACATATGGGACTACCTGGCAAGTCTCGTGGACGATGAGCGCGTCAGCGAGGGGCGGATGATGCTGATTCAATACGAATCCGCACTCGCGCAAATCAGCAGAACCTACGGCGTCGATCCAGAAACCATCGTTGCCGTATGGGGTGTCGAAAGCAATTATGGCCAGAACACAGGTGGCCGAGACATCGTAGAGTCACTGGCAACGCTCAGCTGCATGGGCCGTCGGCAGGCATTCTTCTCTAGAGAACTGATCGCGGCGATCCAAATATTGGAATCAGGCGACTTTGAGCGCGAGTTGTTCAAGGGGTCATGGGCAGGTGCCTTTGGACAAACGCAGTTCATGCCAACCACGTTTTTGCGCCTCGCGCGCGACGGTGATAACGATGGCAAACGCAACCTGATCACCAACGCAATCGATGCACTGGCTTCGACCGCACATTTCTTGCAAAAAGCGGGCTGGCGCGAAGGCCAAACTTGGGGATTCGAGGTGAAACTCCCCGACGCCAAGGCGCCACCCGTAGTCGGTCGACGCTCGCTGCGTGACATCAGCTACTGGGTCGGACAAGGTATCCGCCGTGTCGACGGTAGCCCCCTGACAGATAGCGACAGCGGCGGCAAAATCACCACCAAAACCGACGCCGCGTTGCTGCTACCTGCTGGCCCTAACGGTCCCGCATTTTTGCTACTCAACAACTTCAAAGCCATCTACAGTTACAACGCGTCTGAAAGCTATGGTCTCGCCATCGCTCACCTATCGGATCGTTTGCGTGGCGGTCAACCATTCGCAACGCCTTGGCCGACAGATGATGCCGGCTTGTCCCGTGCTGAAAAACGCGAGATACAAACCTTGCTGCTGGCGCGTGGCCACGATATCGGCGCCGTCGATGGCGCTTTGGGCAGCCGATCCCGTGCCGCCATTGAAGTCGAACAAGCCCGACTGGGCCACGATGTGACCGGGCGCGCCGGTCAGAAGTTACTGCAGGCCCTGCGCGCCGACCAATAGCCACACCCTAGCAACGGCCACAACCCAGCGGTCAGTGCGGCATTGAAACGATCAAAGTTTCAGCGCTTCGCGGGCCTCGGCGTACTCGCGCTTGAGTTGTGCGACCAGGTCAGCCGCGGGCTGCACCTTGTCAATCGCACCGATGCCCTGTCCACAGCCCCAAATGTCTTTCCAAGCTTTGGTGGCATCGCTGCTGAAATTCATTTTTGACGGATCGCTCTCGGGCAAATTCGCGGGGTCAAGGCCCGCATTCCGGATGCTTGGCGCCAAATAATTGCCGTGTACGCCTGTGAACAGGTTACTGTAGACAATATCGTCGCTGTTGCTCTCAACGATGGCTTGCTTGTAGGCGGGTACCGCACGCGCCTCATCGGTGGCGATAAAAGCTGAGCCTATGTAGGCAAAGTCGGCGCCCATGGCCTGCGAGGCCAATACCGCACCGCCGGTGGCAATTGAGCCACTAAGCGCGATGGGGCCATCAAACCAGGTGCGAATTTCTTGTACCAGTGCAAATGGACTTTTCACGCCCGCGTGACCACCCGCGCCAGCAGCCACCGCGATCAACCCATCAGCGCCTTTTTGAATCGCCTTCTGCGCAAACTGGTTGTTAATGATGTCGTGCATAACCACACCACCATAGCTGTGCGCCGCCTGATTGATCTCCTCACGAGCACCCAAACTGGTGATGATGATTGGCACCTTGTACTTCACACACAGCGCCATGTCGTGTTCAAGTCGATCGTTGCTCTTGTGCACGATTTGGTTGATCGCGAACGGCGCCGATGGCGCATCAGGATTCGCGCGGTCATAAGCTGCAAGCGTCTCGGTGATTTCGGCTAACCAGTCATCCAGTTGGGCTTGTGGCCGCGCATTCAATGCCGGCATTGAACCCACAATACCCGCCTGGCATTGCGCAATCACGAGTTGTGGGTTGCTGATGATAAAAAGCGGCGAACCGATGACCGGGAACGGAACACGTGCCAAGGCACCTGGGAGAGATTTTGCAGCCATGAATGCCGTCCTTTTTGCGCCGACGGCGCGTTGTATGACTATTTAGAAAGCCTCAAGCGCCAAGCCATTCACGCTGCCAGCACCCGACACGATGCTGTCGCGCATGCCGGGCACTTTGCGCAAGATGTGCTCGGCATAAAACCGACATGTCACGCGCTTAGCCGCCATGAATGCATCGCCGAAGTCTTGATCGACGGGCCCCTGTGCCACCAGCAAAGCACGCGCCATCTGCCAGCCCGCCATCACCATGCCGGTGAGCATGAGATAGGGCACGCTGCCGGCGAACGCGGCATTGGGATCGGTGCTGGCGTTGCTGGCAATGAACCGAGCCGCGTCTTCAAAGGCCTCACGCGATTGTTGCAACGCATCGGCCATAACCTGCGCGTCGTCTGTGCCAGAGGCACGCAGCGCGGCCTCGGTTTCAGCAATTTGACTGGCCAATGACAGCGCTTGTTGAGCCCCATCGCGGGCCGTTTTTCGACCTACCAAATCGTTGGCTTGGATGGCTGTGGTGCCCTCGTAAATCGTCAGAATCTTGGCATCACGGTAGTACTGCGCGGCACCCGTCTCTTCGATGAATCCCATGCCGCCGTGTACTTGCACGCCAAGGCTGGTCACCTCCAGGCTCATTTCAGTACTGAAGCCTTTAACCAACGGGACCATGAACTCATAGAACGCTTTGTTGGCCTTGCGCGCCGCTTCATCCGGGTGGTGATGGGCTGCATCGAAAGCCGCAGCGGCAGCCGTTGCCAATGCACGGCAACCCTCAGTGTAGGCGCGCATGGTCATCAACATCCGCTTCACGTCCGGGTGATGAATGATGGGCGCTGACTGGTTCATGGACCCATCCACGGGACGGCTTTGCACCCGCTCACGCGCGTAGGTCACCGCCTTTTGATAAGCACGGTCGGCAATCGCGATGCCCTGAACGCCAACCGCGTAACGGGCCGCATTCATCATGATGAACATGTACTCCAGACCGCGGTTTTCCTCGCCGACCAAGTAACCGGTCGCGCCGCCGTTGTCACCGAATTGCAGCACCGCCGTCGGGCTCGCTTTGATCCCCATCTTGTGCTCGATGCTGACGCACTGTACATCGTTGCGCGCACCCAAACTGCCATCGTCGTTGACCAACACCTTGGGCACTACGAATAAGCTGATGCCCTTCACGCCCGCTGGCGCGCCTTCCACGCGAGCCAACACCAAGTGCACGATGTTCTCGGCCATGTCGTGCTCGCCATAAGTGATGTAGATCTTGGTACCTGAAATACGGTAGGTGCCGTCCGCCTGCGGCACCGCTTTGGTCCGCACCAACGCCAAGTCCGAACCCGCCTGAGGCTCAGTCAGGTTCATGGTCCCGGTCCATTCGCCACTGATTAGTTTGGCGAGGTAACGATCTTTCAATTCATCGCTGGCAGCCGTAATCAGCGCCTCGATCGCGCCGTCCGTCAACAGCGGGCACAGTGCAAAACTCAAGTTGGCAGCGTTCAGCATCTCGCCGCAAGCCGCACCGATGGTCTTGGGCAAACCTTGTCCGCCGTAAGCGGTTGGGTGCTGCAAACCTTGCCAACCTGCTTGGCCGTATTGCTGGAAGGCCTCCTTGAAACCTGGCGTCGTTTTGACCGCAAAGTTCTCCCAGTGGCTGGGGTTTTGGTCTCCCGCCCAGTTGAGCGGGGCAACCACAGCTTCATTGAACTTCGCGCACTCTTCTAGCACGGCCTGCGCTGTGTCAAAGCCGGCATCAGCATAAGCGGGCATCTCGGCGATGGCATCAATGTTCGCGATATGGCGAATATTGAACAACATGTCTTGCGTTGGGGCTTTGTAAGTCACAAGGAGTCTCCGTATACGTGTACCGTTCGGCGCGCTTAACTACTTAAAGGCTCTTCGTCAACTCAGGTACGGCCTCAAACAGATCGGCCTCAAGGCCGTAATCGGCGACGCCGAAGATGGGCGCTTCAGGATCTTTATTGATGGCCACAATCACCTTGCTGTCCTTCATGCCAGCCAAGTGTTGAATCGCGCCGCTGATACCGGCGGCAACGTACAACTGTGGCGCCACGATCTTGCCCGTTTGGCCCACTTGCCAATCGTTGGGCGCATAACCGGCATCAACCGCTGCGCGGCTGGCACCGACGGCCGCCCCCAACTTGTCAGCCAAGGGAATCATGACCTCGTTGAACTTGTCCTCGCTACCCAGCGCACGACCACCGCTCACGATGATCTTGGCTGCAGTCAGTTCGGGGCGATCGTTGGCAGCAATCTCGCTGCCCACAAAACTTGATTTACCGGCGCCCGTCGCGACGGCGATCGCCTCGACGGCGGCAGATCCGCCCGTCGCAGGCGCGGGGTCAAAACCAGTCGTTCGCACGGTAATCACCTTGACGGCATCGCTGCTTTGAACCGTTGCAATGGCGTTACCAGCGTAAATAGGACGCTCGAAGGTATCAGGGGCATCGACTTTTGAGATATCAGAAATCTGCGCCACATCCAATTTAGCTGCTACGCGGGGAGCGATGTTTTTACCGGAGGCAGTCGCCGCGAACAGCACGTGGCTGTAGCTACCCGCCACTGCCAATACCTGCGCAGCCACGTTCTCAGCGAGGGCGTGGGCGAACGCGGCATCATCCGCGTGCAGCACCTTTGTGACACCGGCAATTTGCGCGGCGGCTTGGGCTGCGGCAGCTGCATTCTCTCCAGCAACCAAAATGTGGACATCACCACCACAGGCCAGCGCAGCGGTGACGGTATTCAGGGTAGCGCCTTTGACGCTGGCGTTATCGTGTTCAGCAATTACAAGTGCAGTCATGGTGTTTCCAGTAAAAGAAGGCGATTAACCGAGGACTTTGGCTTCGTTTTTCAACTTATCGACCAGGGTGGCCACATCAGGCACCTTGATGCCAGCGCTGCGCTTCGCAGGCTCCACCACTTTAAGCGTTTTCAAGCGTGGGGTCACATCGACACCCAGGTCTTCTGGCTTGAAGGTATCGACCGTCTTTTTCTTGGCTTTCATGATGTTCGGCAGCGTCACGTAACGGGGCTCGTTCAAGCGCAAGTCGGTGGTCACGACGGCTGGCAACTGCAGCGCGAGCGTCTCTAGACCACCGTCAACCTCACGGGTCACGTTCACGGTATCCGCGGTCATTTCCACTTTGCTGGCGAAGGTGGCTTGTGGCCAATCGAGCAGCGCCGCCAACATTTGGCCGGTCTGGTTGCTGTCATCGTCGATGGCTTGTTTGCCCATGATGAACAGGTGTGGTCCCTCCTTTTCGGCAAGGGCTTTCAGGATCTTCGCGACGGCCAGCGGCTGCAACTCAGCGTCGGTCTCTACCAAAATGGCACGGTCAGCACCAATGGCCATGGCCGTGCGCAAGGTCTCGGTGCACTGCGTGACGCCGCATGAAACCGCGATGACCTCCGTCACCACCCCCTTCTCACGCAACCGAACCGCCTCTTCCACGGCGATTTCATCAAACGGGTTCATGCTCATCTTGACATTTGCGATGTCAACTCCGGTTCCGTCTGACTTCACGCGGACTTTCACGTTGTAGTCAACCACGCGTTTTACGGGCACCAAAACCTTCATGATGAGCACTCCTAGAGGGGTAAAAAAGGAAAACCTTACTGTACACCAACTCAAATGACGTTTACGTAAACGTCAATTCAAAAGTTGGCGCGAAGCAAAAAAGCACGACCGTACTTTTTTACAGATTATAAAGGCAAAAGGCTGGTGATCAGCGCGTGTGGACAACGCGCTGCGGGAAGGGGATATCTATCTTGTTTGCCTGCAAAGCAGCCAATACCGCCACGTTCACGTCAGATAACACGTTGGCGCGACCATTTTCTGGGTCATCAATCCAAAAGCCCAGTCGGAAATTTAAACCATCGGCCTCAAACGCCAACAGTGCAGCGCTGGGAGCAGGGTCTGTCAACACCCGAGGTTGATCAGACGCCGCAGCTTCTAACAGGCTGATGACCTGCGCGACATCGCTGTCATAACCCACCGTCACGTGGGTCGATTGCCACAGGCGTTTGTTCGCCAAAGACAAGTTTTCAACGCGATTAATGAGCAGCATTTCATTGGGGACCACAGCCTCCTCCCCGCCCGGCGCCTGAATGAGCGTGTAGCGGGCCTTGATATCGGTGATGTGCCCTTCAAAACCGTCAACCCGCACCAAGTCACCAATACGCAAACTGCGCTCCGCCAAAATCACGAAACCACTGACGTAGTTGGCTGCCAGTTTCTGCAAGCCGAAACCAATACCAACACCCAAAGCACCGCCCAAAACGGATAACGCCGTCAGGTCAATGCCCACCGCTGACAGGGCCATCATCAAGCCCAAAAACACGAATAAAACCCGAACGATATTGCTAATGGCCTTGCGCACCGACAACTCAGCACCCGCCGCATTCATGAGCAATCGCGCGTCCACGGCCGCCGATAACCACAGCGCAACTGCGATCAAACCCGCTGCCGTGAACGCACCGCCCAACAAATCACCCAGTGCAAATTGATGCCCACCAATGACCCACTTCGTTTCATCCAACTCGGCCATCACCAGCGACAAAACGCCACTGAACCAAGCCGCTACAAGAATCCAAACCACCCAGACGATCAATTTCCGAGCGGAGGCAAACCAGGGTGATTTGTGAAAAGCAAAGGCCAGCACCTTGACCGACAAATTGATACTTAGTAAAGCCAATACAAAAGGAAACGCCAATCGAAGTCCCACGGTATCGAGCCCTGCCGCCGCCATAGCGGCACGCAAAAACACGGTGAGGATCAACCACACCACAGGAAAAATCACGCCATCAATCACACGGCGTCCGAACAACACGTCGATACCGTTCAATTGGGCGCTGAACGCACTCGCCATCCGCCGCACCGCGGCCCAGCTGACACCAGCCAGCACCCCAACACCGACGACGCCCCACCAAAAATGAGGATGCGAAAACAAGTCCCGCCAACCCTCGCTATCCGTAAGCGCAGGTAACAAAAGTGAGGCCGTTGAAACAGTGGTTAAAGTCAGCATGAGGGCGCGTGAATTGAAGGTTTAAGGGAACTGTTCGGTGCCACTTAAGGCGCGCAAGTGACTGTCTACACAGGCAGCAAGCGCTTGCAGGTTGTAACCACCCTCCAAGCAACTCACCAACCGACCCGAGGCGTGCGCATCAGCGACCCCCATCAGTTGCATCGTCATCCAATGGTAGTCGTCTTCGACCAGTGCCATTTGGCCGATGTCATCCTGTACATGGGCATCGAAGCCTGCACTGATAAACAGCAATTGGGGTTTGAATGCGTGTAATCGCGGTAACCATTGGGTGGTGACGATGTCACGGATAGCCACACCATCCGTTTGTGCTGAGACAGGCACGTTATGAACATTGGCGGCACCCGTAGGGGGCGTCCCCGGGTAAAACGGGTGTTGGTAAAAGCCGAGCATCATGATGCGATCATCTCCCGCCACTACATCCTCTGTACCGTTACCGTGGTGCACATCAAAGTCAACAACAGCCACACGCGCCAGGTTGTGAGCCTCCAGCGCATATTTGGCGGCAAGGGCCACATTACTGACCACGCAAAAGCCCATCGCCGTATCGCGGGTCGCGTGATGACCCGGCGGACGCACCGCACAAAACGCGTTTTGCAGGCGGCCCGCCATCACCGCGTCCACCGCCGCGATACCAGCCCCCGCGGCACGGCGCACGGCCTGCCAACTGCCACCGCTCAGACAGGTATCAGGATCTAAGCGTGCCGTGGCATTGGGATCTTGCGCCACCTCATACGCTAACGCGTCAACGGTTCGCATGAGTGCGGCCACGTAACCTGGCGTGTGGGCAAGTGTCAACAGCGACAAATCCACCAGCTGCGGCGCTTAGATAGCCAAAACATCAGCCAAGCCCGTTGCCTTAAGGCGCTCGTGAATCGCGGTCAAACGACCGGGCGATTCCGGGTGACCAGATCCCATGTCATGCAGCAAACATTCTGGGTGGGAAAAGAAACCCGTCGTGCGGGTTGGCGTGGTCTGCATGGTTAACAGCGTGGGTAAAACGGGACCAAAAAAAGACTTCACGAAAGCTTAGCACGGGGTGCACGAGTCGCCTACCGCGTTTAACATTGACGTCACAATTGGCGCTTCAACCCAACCACCCTGCATCCACATGACCGCCTGGCTACTGGCAATCCCCCGCCTCAGCGCAAACCCGCTTAGGGTTTTGGCAGCCCTGCTCGCCGCAGCTTTGCTAAGCGCCCAAGCCAGTGAAACCACCTATAGAACGAACCCTGCCGCGATGGCGTTCGCAGCCGAATGGGCAGCGGCCAACAGTCAACCTGTCGAATACGTCCAGGCCATCATCGGTGAAGCCAAGCGATTAGACCGAGTCATCAAATACGTGACGCCGGCACCGACAGGCTTTCAAAAGGACTGGCGCACCTACCGCAGCCGATTTGTCGAACCCAAGCGCATCAAAGCAGGCGTTGCCTTTTGGAAAGCGCACCAAGAGATATTGAAAGAAACTGCCGCCGAAACAGGCATCCCCGCTTGGTTAATTGTTGGTGTCATTGGCGTTGAAACGATCTACGGCCAGCAAACCGGACGGTTTTCGACACTGGACGCCTTGAGCACACTGGCTTTCGACTTCCCAGATTCACACCCAAAAGCCGCTGCACGCGCCGCATTTTTTCGTGACGAGTTAGGGCACTTCCTGCAACTGGCAACCGCACAACAAACGCCCATCGATTCGTGGAAAGGCAGCTACGCCGGGGCGTTGGGGCTGCCGCAATTCATGCCGTCCAGTTGGGCGAAATACGCGGTGGATGGTGACCAAGATGGCCGCATCGACCTGCATGGCAGTACCCATGACGCAATCGCCTCTGTCGCCAACTACTTCGTCGCTTTCGGTTGGCGCAACGGCATGCCCACACACTACCCTGTCAAGGTGCGCGCCAAAGGCAAAGCCCTTGACGCCCTGCTCGCGCCCGACATTGTCCCCACCTTTGAACCGAGTGACTTCCACCAACGCGGCGCACGGCTTGGCAAAGCAGGCCAGCGCCACAACGGTAAGTTGGCGCTGGTAAAACTCGAAAACGCGGGCAAACGCGCCGATACCTATTTAGCCGGCACCGACAACTTCTACGTCATCACGCGCTACAACTGGAGCAGCTACTACGCCTTGGCGGTGATTGAGTTGGGTAAGGCGGTCGAGC
>JBMTSM010000017.1:0-16210 GCA_049448275.1 Burkholderiaceae bacterium | reverse complement strand
GTGACCCATTCACCTTTCCGCTGGGTGGCGGGATGGTGATTAAAGGTTGGGATGAAGGGGTCGTTGGTATGCGCGTTGGCGGTGCCCGAACACTGATCATCCCCCCCGAAATGGGCTACGGCGCGCGCGGCGCAGGCGGTGTGATTCCGCCAAACGCGACGCTTAAATTCGAAGTCGAGTTATTGGCGGTTTTGGGTTAACTGTTTTTTCGCAGCGGTGATCTCGCGAGCATCGCCCCGTTATTTTTAGGTGTTGTCAACGTTAGCGTTTACCCGATTGTGTATAGTGAATGACATATACAAGAATTAGGTTTTTTAACGGAGGCAATATGAAGATAAACAGAAAACTCGCGGGTGGCTTGGTCTTGGCTTTGGGCACGTTGGCAGCGGGGTACACGCAGGCCGCTGGACGTGTGACGCTGTATTGCAGCTCCGATGAGGCTTGGTGCCAGCAAGCTAAAACAGAGTTCCAAAAGGCAACCGGTATCACGGTCGATATGACCCGTAAGAGTTCCGGAGAGACCTACGCGCAAATCAAAGCCGAGTCAGCCAACCCCAAAGGCGATGTGTGGTGGGGCGGGACGGGCGATCCCCACCTACAAGCCGCTGAGGAAAACTTGACGCAAGCCTACGTGTCGCCGAATCGCCGTCGCATTGCGGCATTCGCTATGAACCAAGCCAAAGCGTCGAGTGACAAAACCATTGGTATTTACTCTGGCGCGTTGGGCTGGGGCTTCAATACCGAGTTGCTGGCTAAACAGGGCTTACCCGCACCGATGTGCTGGGCCGATTTGATCAAGCCGGCCTACAAGGGCAAGATTCAGATGGCAAACCCCAACTCATCGGGTACGGCGTACACCACGCTTGCGACATTGGTGCAGTTGATGGGTGAGGATGAGGCGTTCAAGTATCTCAAGGCGCTGCATAAAAATATCAACCAATACACCAAGTCAGGTTCTGCGCCAATCAAGGCAGCTGGTCGCGGTGAAACGACCGTTGGTATCGTTTTTATGCATGACGCCGTGGCACAAGCTGCCGCAGGATTCCCTGTGAAGCCAGTCGCACCGTGTGAGGGCACGGGCTATGAGATTGGTTCGATGAGTATTATCAAAGGCGCGCGCAACCTCGAGAACGCCAAGAAGTTCTACGATTGGGCATTGACTGCTGAATCGCAGAGCCGCGCGAAGGATGTGAAGTCTTTCCAAGTACCTTCCAACCTGGACGCAGCCGTCTCACCGCTGACACCGGACTTGTCGACAATCAAACTCATCAACTACAACTTCGTGAAGTACGGCTCATCTGCAGAACGCAAGCGCCTGCTGAAGAAGTGGGATGACGAAGTCGGTTCAATGCCCATTAACTGATCACGACTCAGATGTTTCGTCAACTTTCGGCCTCGTCTGTGGCGGGGCCGATTTTTTTAGGCTTGTTTGCCATCGCATTGCTGCCTTGGTACATGCTCCAAGACGGTTTTTTCAGTTTTGCATGGCTATCCGGTTATCCATTTGAGGCTGAAAGCGCCCCCTTGTTGTCGCTGGTTTTTCAGGGACAGAAGGTCTGGTTGGTGCCGCTTGCCGCTATTTTCTGCGGCTTGTTACTCACCGTGTTGATCCCCTTGCGAGAACGTCAAAGGGGTGAGTGGGTGTTTTGGTTATCCACGGCAGGTCTCGTCTACGCTTTAGTCCAGGGTTTTGCGATTGGTATTCAAGGCTGGTCGTTTGGTGCCTTAAACGCCAGCTTTGGAGAGCTGACTGATCGTCAGTTCGGCATGGGTTACGGCGCCGTGTTCGCGCTGCTTGCGCTGTTGTTGTCTATGGCGTGGGGCTTGTCGGTCAGTGGTCGGGTACAACAAGACCCGTTCGTGACGGGCTCGTTGGCGCTCATCATCGGTGTGGTGGGTTTGTTCATCTTCATGCCTGTCGGCCAAATGTTGTTACTGGCCTTCAAAGGTGACGGCGAAACGGCAATCTGGCTCACTGTGCTTGATCGTCTATTCGACGCAAAAATTTGGAGACTTCAGTGTTTGAGCGGTGCCGGCCAGTGCGGTGCGGCATGGAATTCTCTGGGGTTGGCGGTGGCAGTGGGGTTTTTAACCACCTTATTGGGGTTGGCGTTTGCGCTGGTCTTAACCCGCACGCGAACACCGCTGCGGCCGCTGCTGCGCTCACTGTCGCTACTGCCTGTCATCACGCCGCCGTTTGTGATCGGCTTGTCTGTCATTCTGTTGTTTGGCATGTCGGGTCTGGTCACGCAGATGGTTGCAGGCTGGATTGGCGTTGAGCCCTCACGCTGGATTTATGGATTCTCTGGGGTGTTGCTCGCGCAACTGCTGGCGTTTACACCCATCAGTTTCATGGTGCTGATCGGGGTCGTCGAGGGTATCAGTCCCTCGATGGAAGAGGCATCCCAAACCTTGCGAGCCACACCGTGGCGTACGTTTAAAACCGTAACTTGGCCCTTGTTGCGACCGGGACTGGCCAATGCATTCCTGATTGGCTTCATTGAGAGCATGGCGGATTTTGGTAATCCGCTGGTACTGGGCGGCAACTTAAACGTGTTGTCGACTGAAATATTCTTTGCCATTGTGGGCTCGCAAAACGACATGGCGCGCGCGGCAATGCTGGCGTTGGTGCTGCTGTTATTCACGATCGGCGCGTTCATGCTGCAAAGCATCTGGTTGGGTAAAAAGCGATACATCACCGTCAATGGAAAAGGGGACAGTGGTGTGCACCCCGATTTGCCATGGGCGATCAAGGGCGTCGTTGTGAGCGTAGCCTTGCTGTGGACGGTGTTCACCATCGTTGTTTACGCCTTGATTGTTTACGGCAGTTTCGTGGAGTTGTGGGGCCGCGATTGGACTTTCACTTTGAAGCACTACATCAGTGGTTTTAAGGTGCTCTGGACGCCCGACGGCGTGTTGTGGCAAGGCTCCGCGTGGAGTAGCTTGGGAACGACTCTGACCATCTCTTTGATCGCTGCGCCGTTGACGGCGGCGATTGGTCTGTTGACCGCTTGGTTGCTCACACGACAAAACTTTGTTGGTAAACAGGCCTTTGAGTTTGGTACGTTGCTGAGCTTCGCAATCCCGGGCACCGTCATTGGCGTGAGTTACATTGTCGCGTTCAACGTGCCGCCTTTTGAACTCACGGGCACGGCGGCAATTTTGGTGATCTGCTTTGTATTCCGAAACATGCCAGTTGGTGTGCGCTCAGGTATTGCTTCACTTTCCCAGATCGACAAAAGCTTGGATGTGGCCTCGAGGACGTTGCGCGCGACTTCGTCGCGCACCTTTTTACGCGTCACTTTGCCACTTATAAAACCAGCCATACTGTCGGCGCTCGTGTACAGCTTTGTGCGCAGTATGACCGCTATTAGCGCGGTGATTTTCTTGGTCAGTGCCCAGCACAACATGGCAACCAGCTACATCATTGGACGTGTAGAAAACAACGAGTACGGCATTGCCGTCGCGTATTCAGTGGTGTTGATCTTCATCATGCTGGCCGCAATACTCAGCTTCCAGCTGATGACACGCGGTCGGAATATTGGGCGCCGCGGCATGGCGTCTACCGACTCGACCTTAGCCTCAGGAGTGCCATGAAAGTGAATCGCAAGAGCGGTGATGCCGCCGTTGTTTTGAATCAAGTGGTCAAACAATACACTCCGGGCAGCGCGCCCGCGGTGGATCGCATTTCACTTCAGTTTGATTCGGGTCGTCTGACCACGCTGTTGGGACCTTCGGGCTGTGGAAAAACCACGACCTTACGGATGATTGCTGGTCTAGAGATGGCAACCTCAGGGCAGATCCTGATCGGCGGCGAGGACGTCACCCGGCTCCCTGCCACCAAACGCGACGTATCCATGGTGTTTCAGTCTTATGCGCTGTTTCCACACATGCGCGTTTTTGAAAACATTCGATATGGCTTAGAGGTGGGGCAGCTCAGTGCGGCGGAAATCAATGAACGCGTCAGCTCCATCATGCGTATCACCGGCTTGGAGGCACTGGGTGAACGCTATCCGCATGAGCTATCGGGTGGTCAGCAGCAGCGCGTCGCCGTCGCGCGTGCGTTGGTGATCGAACCGCAGGTGCTTTTATTTGACGAACCTCTGTCGAACCTGGACGCCAAGTTACGTCGCAAAGTTCGGCAGGAAATTCGTGATCTCCAGCAATCGTTGGGCTTGACGGTTATATACGTGACGCACGATCAAGAGGAGGCATTGGCTATTTCAGACACCATCGTGGTCCTGAACAACGCGGTAGTCGCCCAAGTCGGATCGCCCCGCGAACTCTACGAGCAGCCACGTACGCAGTTTGTGGCGGATTTCATCGGCGAGGCCAACATCTTGCCGTGTGAACTCACCACCGGCGTGGAGGGTGTCACGGTGACTTTGGGCCCAATGCGATTTGAGTTGCCCAGCGTGACCAGTCGACAAGGTGCGGGTCACATCGCGGTGCAACCTGGAAAAATTGAGTTGCGCAGCGCGGACCAGTCCAGCGATGGGCATCCAAACATGCCCGGAACCTTGTCAAAGGTAAGCTACTTAGGCGACCACCTTGAGTGCGTGGTCACAACCCCATTAGGGGAGATTCTGGTTCACACGCCGGCGACGGTGACTCCGCTGACTGGGGGTACAGATATCGTGTTGTCCATACCGCCCAGTGCGGTCGTGTTACTTGACGACTGAGTGCGACGCGGCCTAGTCGTTGCGATTAACTGTGCTTGATCGGCTGGTAGTCTTTTGCGTAGGCAGCTAGCGGCTCCAGTTCCGCAAATACCGCAGGTGCCCCCGCCAAGATGGCGCTGCCGTGGCGCATCATGGTGTCGGTGTTGTAGGGCCAAAAGGCGCCGCCAGCCTCCTCAATCATCAAGAGCCCAGCCAAGCAATCCCAGGAGTTGATGTGGGCCTCGTGGTAGGCCGTCAATTTGCCTGCAGCGACATAGGCCAACATGAGTGCGCCCGATGCGTTTCGGTAATACATGCCGCCACGCTTCAGGAAGGGGTCTAGAAACGTCATCAAAGTCTCGGGCGTGATGCGGCTACAGTAACCCACGCCAATCGACCCCTCGCCAATTCCTTTCGCGTTTGAAACCGCCAGTCGCTTGCCGTTGAGGTATGCGCCTTGACCTTTGCGCGCCCAATAGTGATCGTTATGGTTGGGATCGACCGTGACGCCAACCACGACTTCACCTTTGTAAACGCATGAAATGACCACGCACCATGCCGGTATACCCGCGACAAAATTGGCGGTGCCGTCAATGGGGTCGATGATCCAAGTAAAGTCGGCGGGCGTTTCTGTTCTCCCGTATTCTTCGCCCACGATTGCGTCACCAGGGAAGTTTTGCTCTATCGCAGCGCGAACGAATAACTCTACATTTTTGTCCGCCTGCGACACCATGTCCTGTGGTCCTTTGGACTCAATAAGCAGTGCGTCTCGGTTGTTGAAGTATTCCATGGCCAGGTCTGCCGCTTCTGCTGCGATTTTCTTTGCAGCGCTGAGTCGCGTATCAATGGGGTCTGTCATGGAATCCTCTTGTCAAAAATTGGGGGCTTCGATCTAATGGCGACTATAGGATAAAAACCCAACCATCCTTCGATCGTAAAGGTAAAACAAATATGTCTCTCGATGCCTTGTCCGCGCCTCCAGAGAAAGCCAAGGAGGCTTTTCGTGACTACGAGCAGGCGGGTATTGACCGGATTCGGCAGTTCTATCAAACCAACCACCGGTACCAGACCGTCGATTTCGTGTTGGAGAAAAAAGCGCGTTGGCTGGGTTTTAACGAACGAGCCATGTCGCCGTGGGCGGCGCTTGATTTCTTGAACACCTTGGTGGACGAGTCCGATCCCGATATCGAACTCCCGCAGGTTGTACACCTGTTACAGACGGCGGAAGCGATTCGACAGGATGGCCATCCAGATTGGTTCGTACTGACCGGTTTTTTGCATGACCTGGGGAAGGTGCTGTGCCTCTTTGGTGAGCCTCAGTGGGCCGTAGTGGGGGATACCTTTCCTGTCGGCTGCAAGCACTCGGATAAAGTTGTTTTTGCCGAGTTTTTCAGTGACAACCCTGATTCTCAGGACGACCGGTACAACACCCCATTGGGGATGTATACCCCTGGTTGCGGTCTAGATGCGGTGCACCTTTCTTGGGGCCACGACGAGTACCTCTACCACCTGCTCAAGCCCTACCTACCCATTGAAGCGTTGTACATGATTCGGTATCACTCGTTTTATGCGTGGCACCGCGAGGGCGCCTACCGACACCTGACGAATGCTCAAGACGAGGCCAATTTGCGATGGGTGCAGGCGTTCAACCCCTACGATTTGTATTCGAAAAACCCCAATCCGCCGGTTATGGCGGCACTGCGCCCGTACTACGAGGATTTGATGGCCAAGTACTTACCCAGTACCTTGCGTTTCTAAACGCCACGCAGCAGGTCCAACACCGCGGGCATCGCGCGTAGCGCATCGTAATCATTGGCAACCGCCAGCACGTGGGGTTGATCGAGTTCGTAGGGTGAATGCGAGGTCGCCAGACCGATGGCGCGCATACCGCCTCGACGCGCCGCCTCGATACCAAATGGGGCATCTTCAAAAACCACACAGTCGCTCGGCGCGACGCCCAAACCCCTTGCCGCAGCCAAGAAGATATCGGGTTCTGGCTTGCCACGGTAACCCTCATCGCCACCAACGATGAATTGTGGGGGATGAGCCAGTTGCAGGTTTTTAAGTGCAAAGGCAATGTTGGTCTTGTCTCCTGCGGTGCCCGCGGCCCACGGTATGCCGCGCTCGGTGACGTGCGCGATGAAGGCTTTGAAGCCTTTAAGCTCCCGAAACTCCGATTCGAATAGGTCACGGTAAAGCGATTTACTGTGGTGAACGTCGTCCAGCCCCTCTTGGCAATCGTAAGGACGTTCAAAGAGTAGATCCATGCACTCCACACAGGTGCGCCCTGTGGTCATCTCCAGCACTTTGGGTAAGGGGTGGGTCAGGCCGTGTGCCTCACAAAAGAGGGCCCAACTTTTTGCGTGATAGCCCATCGAGTCGATCATGGTGCCGTCCATATCGAAAATAAAACCCAGTTTGTGCATGTAGCCTCCGTTGCGATGATGGATTATCTATTTTTTAAAATTCATACACTATTGAACTATGTGGTGGCAGAATAACGCCTGTTGTGGGTGGCCGACGCTACCGATTGATCCAGGAGAACTAAATTGGCTACAGCAGTGCGTTACGGCGTGATTGGTTGCGGGATGATGGGGCAGGAACACCTGCGGAACATTGCCTTGCTACCCGGGGCAACGGTGACATCCATTTTTGAACCCAATGATGAGATGGCGGCTGCCAGCCTCGCGATGGTTCCGGGCGCGCGGCGCGCAGAGTCGATTGCTGCGGTGGTGACGGCATCTGATGTGGACTGTTTGTTCATCGCCAGTCCGAATTTCCGTCACGCCGAGCAAATGCGAGAAATTGCCGCGCTACGCGATATCCCCGTCTTGCTCGAAAAGCCCGCCTGCACCAATCTGGATGATGTAGCGTCTTTGGCCACACTCGCCCGCCATTACAAAGCGCCCATCTGGGTCGCTATGGAGTATCGCTACATGCCGCCGGTCGCTCGCTTAATCGACACCATTCATGAGAGTGGTGAGTTGGGGCACGCAACGATGTTCTCCATTCGCGAGCACCGCTTTCCTTTTTTAGTCAAAGTCGATGACTGGAACCGGTTTAACCAATATTCAGGCGGTACGTTGGTGGAAAAGTGTTGTCACTTTTTTGACCTCATGCGCGTCATGACCCGAAGCGAGCCGGTGCGCGTGTTTGCATCTGCATCGGTGGCCAACAACCATCTGGATGAGCGATACGCTTTAGGTGTGCCCGATATCTTGGACAACGCTTACGTGATCGTTGACTTCGCCAGCGGTCAACGGGCGTTCTTGGAGTTGTGCATGTTTGCTGAGGGTGCGCGCTACCAAGAGGAAATTTCGGTGGTTGGTAACCGCGGCAAAGTGGAGTGTTTTGTGCCCGGTCCCGGGCGTTTTTGGCCAGTACATTTGGGTGATGCGCCGATACCCAAATTGGTGTTGAGTCCCCGCGATCCGAAAGGACCACGCGAGCTCGATGTACCGGTCGACCCGACGTTACTGGCCGCAGGAGATCACAACGGATCGACTTTCTACCAACACCAGCGCTTCAACGCAGCCGTGCGTGGCGAAGGGGCGGTGGATGTGAGCCTGCGCGACGGCTTGATCGCCGTCGTGATGGGTCTGGCGGCCCAAGAATCAGCCGCGACCGGACGAGCAATCAGTTTGACTGAAGGCGCTTTCAATCTGCAGGCACTGCTCGGATAAAAGTGCCAACAGAGTGTTGTACAGCATCTTTTTTTTCGATTTTTTTGACAAATTCATTCATTATTCGTATAAACCATGAGTGCGCTGTTTTTGAAAGCGTAGTACATTTTTAATTCAACCTTAATCCTAGGAGACTGGAATGACTTTTAAACGTTTGCACCCCATCGCTTTAGCCGCCGGTTTGGCCCTCGTGGCGGGCGTCGCACAGGCGGGCGAGATTCGTGTGATGTGTTACCAAGACGGCGTCGAGTGCGATGTGACGGCGGAGCAGGCGAAGCGCTTCGAAGCGCAGAACCCAGGCACCAAGGTGGTGATTGATGTGGTCCCTTACAAGACGATCGTCGAGCAGTTGCCAGTACAGTTGGCTGCTGGTGAAGGTCCCGATATTGCGCGCGTGACGAACCTGGGTGGTTTGTCTCAGTACTACATGGACATTTCAGCCAACTTGAAAGACCGCAAATATTGGGACGCCAACTTCGGCGCAACGGCCGGTTGGTTGGCGCCTAAGCCAAACGACAAAGGCATCTACGGCTTCATGTCTCAGCTGACCATGACCGGTCCTTTTGTGAATAAAACCCTGTTTGAGCAAGCCAAGGTTGCGATGCCTGGTCCTAAGGCGACATGGGATGAGTGGGTTGCCGCAACGACCAAGGTCGCGAAAGCCACACAGACCAAAGCGGCCATGGCCTGGGATCGCTCCGGTCACCGATTTGCAGGGCCTGCCGTGAGCTACGGTGCTGCGATGTTTGACGCGAAGGGCGAGCCTGTCATTGATGCAGGTTACAAGGCAGCCGTCGAGAAATTTGTGGGATGGCACAAGGACGGCACCATGCTGCGTGAGGTGTGGGCGGGTTCAGGCGGCTCCACCTATGCATCATCTGTCGATGAGTTCATCAACGGCAATGTCGTGATGATCTTGGCAGGAAGCTGGCAAATCAACAACTTGAACAAAAAAGTGGGCGATAACTTTGACTGGGCAGCGGTCCCGAACCCTTGCGGGACCAGCGCTTGTTCTGGTATTCCTGGCGGAGCCGCTTGGGTGGCTCTGAAGACCAGTAAATCGCCCAAAGAGGTGGCGGCATTCATGGACTTCATTGCCAGCGAAGCCAGCTATGCCGAGTTCACTGGCAAAACCTTCAACATTCCCGCCCATGCCGCATTGGCCAAAAAGGGTGCCGATTACGCGGGCGCAACCCCCGCGGTCAGCAACGCCTTGAAGGTGTTCAGCGGTGGTGTTGGGAACTTGGCGCCAGCAGCCTATGCATTCCAAGGCTATAAGTACAACCGTGCCATCATGTTGCCAACGGTCACCCGTGTAACGCAGGCGATCGTCGGGGAGATGTCGACTGCGGATGCCGTCGCCAAGATCAGCACGGATATGGCGGATGCCGTGAAAGAAGCTAAAAAGTAAGCCAGTAACGGTTTATGGCTTGCAGCAGAGTGGCCTGGCCACTCTGCTTTTTATTTGTGCATACGAGGTATCCCTTGGGACGACTCTCTTTTTTCTTTAATTTGCTTGAGCCACTGTTTCGATTGGCTCAGCGCCTATTAGGCACTCAAAAAGTCGCCTGGTTGTTCGTCGCGCCGAACTTAGCGGTGTTTGGGGTCTTCACGTTTTTACCCATCATCATCAATTTCTTCTACGCGGCAACGGCCGGCGTGGAGTTGATGCCCGCAAACCGCCCTTACAGCGGATGGGATAACTTCGAGACGTTACTGAAGTGCGGGGACTATACCGACCTGTCAACTTGTAACAAGGATATTTTCTGGCGCGCGGTCTTCAACACATTGAAGTTCAGTCTTCTACAAGTCGGTTTAATGGTGGTGTTCTCGCTCATCACCGCACTGGTTCTGAACCGCAAAATTATTGGACGTGGCTTTTGGCGCAGCGTTTACTTTTACCCTGTGCTGTTGTCACCCGTGGTGGTGGCTTTGATTTGGAAGTGGCTGCTGCAAAGCCAAGGCGCATTCAACGCTGGTTTAGTCGCGATGGACATGCAACCAATCGAATGGCTCACCGTCAGTGATTGGGCGTTTTTCTGGACCATTTTCGTGTCGATTTGGGCACACATGGGGTTCTACACCCTGATCATTCTGGCGGGTTTGCAAGCGATTCCGAAAGACTTGTACGAAGCGGCGGAAATGGATCGCGCCAGTCCATGGCGCACCCTCAAGCGAATTACGTTGCCGTTGTTGATGCCCAACCTCATCGTGGTGTTGGTGCTCGCCGCCATCAAAGCGATTCAGGTATTCGACGAAGTCTTTGTGTTGACTGGTGGTGGCCCGGGTTCTGCAACGACTTTCATCGTGCAGTTTATTTATCAAACGGGCTTTGCGGAGCAGATTCAACTGTACGGTTTAGCGGCCGCGGCATCGCTCACGTTGGCAGCTTTCTTGGTTATCTTGACGCTGGCGCAATTGCGCTTGTCGCGTGCTGACGAAATGGGAAAGCGGGGGCGCTGAGATGGCAATCGTAAAAATGCTCACAGCCACGAAAGGGCGCAAGCGACTGCATTGGACAGATGTTGTCAGCTACCTCTACTTGGTCATTGGCTTGTTCGTGATGTTTGCCCCCGTTCTATGGCTGGTGATGTCGTCGTTTAAAACGGAGTCTGCGATCGCCCAGTTTCCGCCGACATTCATGCCTTACAGCCAAAAATCCGTCGCGATCGAGGGGCGAACGGGCGAGTTCCCGCTTTACAACGTGCCAGCAGTGTCGGGTGGAACGCAAACCTTGGCACAAATTAGTCGAATCGGTATTGTCGCCACCATGGTGGACCCTGCGAAACCTGAAGAGAAAATCAAGGTGAACATCAAAGATCGTGAGCCGGTCACGGAACTTGAGTTCGCCTGGGGTAACTACACCGATTTGTTCGGTAAGTTTACTTTTGGTAAATACCTCTGGAACAGTGTGTTCATCACAGTCATCGCAACGTTGATCACGCTACTGTTCAATTCCATGGCGGCGTTTGCGTTGTCAAAGTACCGATTCAGCGGACAAAAAGCAGTCTATCTACTGATCATCGGTACGTTGATGATTCCCCCCACCATCATTTTGGTACCCGTCTTTTTGGTCATCAATGAAGTTGGTCTATTGAACAGCCTGTGGGGCGTCATTTTGCCCGCCGTGGCAACACCAACCGGAGTCTTTTTGTTGCGGCAATACATGCTCACCATTCCCGATGAATTGATAGAAGCCGCACGCATGGATCATGCGAGCGAGTGGCGCATCTATTGGCGGATCGTGTTGCCGTTGTCCGCTCCTGCGTTGGCGGTGTTGGCCATCTTCTCTGTCATGTGGCGCTGGAATGACTTCTTGCTGCCATTAATTGTTTTGTCGCAAAACGAGGTGTTCACTTTGCAACTGGCGTTGAACTCATTCCAAGGTGAGCTGAACACCCAGTGGCATTACCTGTTGGCGATGACCGTCATCACGTTGATTCCGGTGACTTTGGTATTTGCATTCTTGCAGCGTTACATCACCACTGGCATTGCCAGTGCCGGTGTGAAGTGAACCATTGACGACCGTCCGCTATGAGGATTTATTTTGTCTACCCTTGAATTACAGAAAATAGAAAAATCATTTGATCAGACCACGGTAATCCATGGTGTGAACCTGACAGTGGCTGACGGTGAGTTTGTAGTGTTCGTCGGGCCCTCTGGTTGCGGAAAGTCGACATTGCTGCGCATGATCGCTGGTCTGGATTTTCCGACTTCGGGTGATATTCGTATTGATGGTGAAACCGTTAACCATATCGGTGCGGCTGATCGCGGCTGTGCCATGGTATTCCAGTCTTATGCGCTGTACCCGCACATGACGGTATACGACAACATGGCATTTGGACTAGAAAACGCGCGGGTTCCGAAAGCTGAGATTTCGAAAAAAGTGAACGAGGCGGCTTCATTGTTGCGGCTCGATCAACTGTTAGCGCGGCGACCGACACAGTTATCTGGCGGTCAGCGTCAACGTGTGGCGATTGGTCGTGCGATCGTTCGTAATCCCAAATTGTTTTTGTTCGACGAGCCTCTTTCTAACTTGGATGCTGAGTTGCGGGTGTCGATGCGCGCTGAGCTTCGCGAGCTTCACCAGCGCCTGGGCTCCACGATGATTTACGTGACACACGACCAAGTCGAAGCCATGACCATGGCAGATAAGATCGTTGTGTTGCGTGACGGTCGTATCGAGCAGGTTGGCACGCCTGAAGCGCTTTACGATCACCCCGATAACGCGTTTGTCGCCGGTTTCATTGGCAGCCCGCGGATGAATTTCATCCCTGCTGCCATGGCGCAGTTGGATGCCACATGGGGCGCACAGCTGCCTCGTGGAACGCACACCGTGGGCGTTCGCCCGGAGCATTGGGTCATCAGTGACGAGCACACAGGGGTACGTCTGACTGCGCTGCGAACTGAATACCTGGGCGCGCAGCGCTTGCTGCACGCCCAATTACCCGACGGTACCTTGGTTGACTTGTTGATCGATGGGCAAATGCCGATTGCCGTGGGTGCCGCTCTGACAGTCAGCCCGCTGGCTGATCGCTGGCACGCTTTCGGCGCCGACGGTCAGCGTATTGCGCAGGCCTAGTCGGCCTTAACTTGGCCGTCAAAGGCTCCAAATTGGCTGCGCCAGAAGCTTAAAGCCTCAGTGGGTTGCCAGTCAAAATCTGTAACTTGGCCGATCAGAATGATGTGATCGCCTGCATCAACTGTTTGATGGCGTTTGCATTCGAACCAAGCGACGCAGCTGCGTAGCCGGAGTACCCCGTTATCCCCACGAACTGTATCGGCGCCGTGGAAGCGTTCAGACATGGGGCCCCGCGCAAACTGCATAGCAGTCGACTCCTGCGAAGCTGCCAAGACGCTGACGCTGAAAACGTCTGAACCCATAAAGGCATCGAAGCTGCTGGCTGTTTTTTGGATGCTCCACAAGACCAAGCGCGGATTGAGCGATACGGATGCAAACGAATTGCAGGTCATACCCCAGTCGCCGTCACGCCATTGGGTGCTCACGACCGTCACGCCGGTGCCAAAGCACCCCAGTGCTTTGCGGTAGGCAGCCGCAACGTCAACGTGTTCGGTGCGGGTAGGAATTTTTTCAGCAAGATTGGTCATGGTGCAGTCGGGTTGTGGGCTTGGGTTAGGCGGCGCGTTGGATTTGAGCTCAAGGCACTTCGTGCCCGTTTGCCAGCTCGTAAAGCTCAAACCAGGTTTGTCTATCCATGGGGACTTGGGTAGCCTGCGAAAATAATTTGATTCGGTTCAATTGGTTGCTCCCCATGACTGGCATGACCTTGACCGGGTGGTGCATGAGCCAGGCGATTGCGACAGCCGTGATATCGACCTGGGACTCGGTCGCCAACGCCTCCAATTTTGTGCGTAGACGTGCGGCAGCACTGCCGGCTTGGCCCGCTTCACTGATCAGCCGCCCGCCACCCAACGGGGACCATGCCATCAATGGCATCCGGTAGGTTTGCGCGTGGGCGACTTGGCCGTTGATGAAGGGCGCGGTGTGCGTCAGCCCCAGTTCGATTTGATTGGTTTGTAGCCGGTTGGTCATGCGCGATTGCAACAGATCGCAGTCCCACGGCATGAAATTCGATACGCCCACCGCCTTAACTTTTCCAGAGTTGATCAGCCCATCCAAGCAGGCGCCTAAAGCGTCAACATCCATCAGCGGATCGGGGCGATGAATGAGCAATACATCAATGACGTCCACACCAATATTTTTAAGCGAACGGTCCACGCTGGCCGTGACGTGCGCGGGCGTGGTGTCGTAGTGCTTGACACGTGTGTTGGGCCACGCTTGCGAGAGCAACATGATGTCTGTCTTGGTGACAATTTCAATCTGCGCTCGCAGAGCTGGGCGCGCTTTAACCGCCTGCCCAAACAGCGCCTCGCAGCGGTAGTCACCATAGATATCCGCGTGGTCGAAGGTGGTAATGCCTTGCTCCAGACAGGCGTCGATACGGGCTAAATTGGCATCTACGCTGGTATCAGTGGCATCGGCTAAGCGCCAGACGCCGTAGGCCATGGCGCTGAGTTTGACGCCATTGGAGAGTGTGATTCGCTTCATTATTGAGGGTTACTTTCTTTGTCCAACGCCAAGTGGCGTAGCGGGTGTTTCGTTTGGTACGCGACCGTATTCATGCGGCAGTGAGACTGTTTTCAGGTGCGGCAAGACTTTGGTGCCAAAAATCTCGCATTCTTGCAGATGCGGGTAGCCTGAGAAGATGAACGCGCGGATACCCATCTTCATATAGTCCTCAATCTTGCTCATGACTTGATCGACGCTACCCACCAATGCAGCGCCACAACCACTGCGCGCTCGACCCACACCCGTCCATAAATGAGGCTCTACATAGCCATGGTCATCGGCTCGATCGCGGTTGGCGCTTTGCAGGGCTACGCCAAGGCTCTTCGCGTCTAGCGCGCGGTTGCGGATGGCGTTACCCGCTTCGTCGTCGAGTTTAGAGACCAATTCCTCGGCATATTCACGTGCCTCTTGCTCCGTATCACGCACGATCATGTGAACACGCAGTCCATAGTCCAGCAGGCGGTTGTATTTCTCAGCTTGGGCGTGCACGTCACGCATGCGTTGGGCGAGCATTTCCTTGGGTTCAGGCCACATGAGGTATGTGTCGCAGTGCGCGCCGCATAGCGCAAGCGCGTCAGGGCTGTAACCGCCGAAATAAAGCAGTGGTCCGCCGTTGGTTTGATAAGGGCGAACTGGGTCCGTTGAAAGCCCCTTGAGTTTGTATATTTCGCCGTCGTAATTGATCTCGTCTTGTGTCCAGGCTTGTTTAAGAATTTCCACCACTTCCCATGACCGGCGGTAGCGATAAGCACTATCGGCTTGCTCGCCTGGAAAGTCTGATGAGATCACGTTGAGCGTTAGGCGTCCTTTGAGGATGTGATCAAGGGTGGCGACCGTTCTGGCCAGCATGGCAGGGTGTAGTTCGCCACACCGTATCGCTGCCAACAGATTCATGCGGTTCGTGAGGGGGGCGACGGCTGAGGCAAAGGTTAAGGTATCTTGACCAACCTGATAGGAGGAGGGGCACAGAATATTTCTAAAACCCAATGCCTCTGCGCGCAGCAGGATATCCCGCGTGTTGTCCCAATTGCTGCGTAAGTCGTCTGACGGAACGCCCAAATGCCTGAAGTCGTCGGAACACAGCGGTGCGAACCACGAGACTTCAGCGCCTTGAATTGCTTCGCCCCGCACTGGCACGATGCTCATACAAACTCCCCTTGATCAATTAATGCATGAATAGTATATGAATAATCTGGTGTTTGCACTAGGGGTAACGCGAAGAATTTTTGCCATACTAGAGGGATGGACGCCATCATCTCAGCCAAGCCGCTACCGGTTTTTCAACAAATTGCCGAATTACTGGCGCGACAGATCAAGGCGGGACATTGGCGGGAGGGGGAGCGCTTGCCTACAGAGGCCGAGCTGGCGGGAAGCTTGTCAGTTGCTGTTGGTACGCTGCGCAAGGCGCTGGCGATTCTGGAGGATGAGGGCGTTCTTGAGCGTGTTCAGGGCTCCGGTACTTATGTCAAGAAAGCCAGTTCCAAACAACGCATCTACGAGTTGTTTCGTTTGGAGTTGCACGCGGGTCCAGGCCTGCCGACGGCCCGCATCATGGATGTGAGCCATGTGGTGCCGCCGGCGCATATTCCCGATTTGGGTGAGGGTGGTAGCAAAAAGCTTTGGCGGGTTCGGCGCATGCGCTTCTTAAACGACGTCCCAATTGCCCTTGAGGAAATTTGGTTTGAGGGCGCTGGATGCAAAAAGCTCACCGCCACCGAGTTGGGCGACGCCATGTATCTGTTCTACCAGCAGCGCTTCCAAATATGGATATCACG
>JBMTSM010000016.1:0-16396 GCA_049448275.1 Burkholderiaceae bacterium | reverse complement strand
GGTGGCTTGATTGGTGGCGACAGCAGTGGCGCCTCATTCGACCCCATCTTGTTGCGCCCAGTTGATGAGCTTGAGTTGACCGTTCGTTCTGCCAACTGCCTCAAGGCTGAAAACATTTATTACATCGGCGACTTGATTCAGCGCACAGAAAACGAACTGCTCAAGACACCGAACTTGGGTCGTAAATCACTCAATGAGATCAAGGAAGTCTTGGCTTCTCGTGGTCTGACTTTGGGGATGAAGCTGGACAACTGGCCACCGGCTGGCTTGGATAAACACTGATTTTTAGGCATCTGCCCTGCCGCTAAACCATTGGTATGGCGGTGGGAAAAGAAAGACTTGAGTACCTGATACGGCTCAAGGCAACATAAACGCAAAGGAAAGATATCATGCGTCACGGACACGGATTACGTAAACTCAACCGCACCAGCAGCCACCGTTTGGCGATGCTGCGTAACATGATGAACTCATTGCTCACGCACGAGACCATCAAAACCACCGTCCCCAAAGCCAAGGAATTGCGCCGTGTGGTCGAGCCCATGATCACATTGGCGAAGACCGCTACGGTTGCGAACCGTCGCTTGGCTTTCAACCGCCTGCGTGACCGCGATGTGGTTGTGAAGTTGTTTGACGAATTGGGCCCCCGCTTTGCTAACCGTCCTGGTGGTTACACACGCATTCTGAAGATGGGTTTCCGTGCTGGCGACAACGCGCCCATGGCATTGGTTGAATTGGTCGACCGCGCACCTGAAGAAAACGCTGCGGCCGACGATTCTGCCGAGTAAACCTGTTACACTGTAAAGCTTGACGCGCGGTGGAGCAGCCTGGTAGCTCGTTGGGCTCATAACCCAAAGGTCGCAAGTTCAAATCTTGCCCGCGCAACCAACACAGTTGGTAAAAAAGCCCACCTCGGTGGGCTTTTTTACGCCTATACAATGTGGCCGATACCACCGCCGACAAGGACCGCTTATGACCGCGAACAACGAACGCCCCGCGTTACCCGACCACCTCTCCATCGAGCCAAACAGCCCTTTTTACGTGCCCGCCGTGTTTGAGTGGGACATTGCGGTCACCTTCAACGGCAAACAGCGTTGGGATGTCTCTGAATACTGCATCAGCGAGGGTTGGATCAAGGTACCAGCAGGTAAGACAGTCGACCGCAAAGGTAACCCGCTGTTAATCAAGCTCAAGGGAACGGTAGAAGTGGCCTATGCCGAATAAAAAAAGGAAGCCTAGGCTTCCTTTTTTGTTGGGGAGATCGACTGTTTACCAGCTCTAATTGGCGTAAACAGGACGCTCTAGGGTGGTGGGAGGCACCAGCGCAGGTACAGTTTCCCAAGCTTGGCGAATGTCGTTCATCAAGCCGTAGACCTCGTCAATCGCCGCCAGATCGTTGTGAATATTGGCGTGCAGCAAGCGGCGAGTGACATACATGTACAGCTCATTGAGGTTCTTGGCAAGATCTCCGCCCTTTTCAAAGTCGAGGGCATTTTGTAAGCCCAGAACAATACGGCCAGCGCGAGTGAGCGCCTTGCTCTTCTCTGTGATGTCTTTGTGCTGGATGTGGCCTTTGGCCGTCGACAAGCTCTCAAGGAAACCATCAAAGAGCATTTGGATCAACTGCACGCTGTTGGCGCCTGAAACACCCGTTACCACCTTGACGGCACCGTAACTCTCTAAAGCTTTCTGGTTGATTCGCATTGTTATCCACTCCAATCACATCCAGCAACCCTGGACATAAATGGAATCGGCGAGAACCTGAAAAACTTTAGACCCAACCGCGTTAATTACGCTCGACTGGTTTGATGTCGAAGTCGCCATCCATGGCGGCATCGCTGTCGGACGCGTCAGCCATACCGCTGTCATCTGTAGCGCCTTCGGTGCCCTCATCGGTTGCGGGTGTCGCACCGAAAACCAAACCAGAGTAGGGCGTGGGGGGCAGGTCTATCTCTGCGCGTGCATAGAGCGTCGCGCAGGTCTCATCTAAGGATTGAGCGAGCCGCGGAATATCCTCTGGGTTAGACGCCGCCTCGTAACCTGCCGTGTAGATCGCTTTGACGTGTTGCGGTGGCAGCCAGGACTCGACCTTCGCACGCAGTGTGGCTATTTCAAGGTCGGGTGTCGGATTGGTACTCGTACCCGCTTGCGCATCCTTGGCGCCGTTTTCGACGACCGTCAGGATGTGTTTGTGCAAAATCGGCTGATAACGCTTGCGCAGCGAGGCCAAACCGTCGGCATCCAGGTTGGCGCCGGCACCTTTGCCGCATACCGCATCCCAGAGCGCCTTACCTGTCAAGCCATTCAAGCCATTGTCAGCAGCTGCCGCGGATGCTCCCGTCACGACTTCTGAAATCGCGCTTAACGTGGACGCGCCTTCTAGACGATTGACCTTGTCGAGCAGGTAGATGAGAACCACGATGATTCCCAAAACCACAATCGCGAGTATGGCGAGAAAAATAGCGTCCATGGCACTCAAGATGACGGAACCTCGGGCGCGTCAGCGTCTTCACCCACTTCGCTACCACTTTCCTCTGCAAGCTCGTCACGCAGAAACTGCAGTGCCAATAAAGGGTCATCTAACTTAAATTCGTAGCGGCAAATTTGATCAAGTAAGTTCTGCGTGCCATCAATGGCTTGCTGGGCCGTCACGTCCATGCGCTGGTAGCGACCGCCAAGATAGAAAGCCGATTGCGCATACTCTTCCGGCAAATAAACCCACACCATTTTTCCCGCCGCTGTCTCGACCTGTTGAAAGACGCTAGCGACCGGTTCGTCGGGGATAGGTTGTCCTTGAGCGAGACATGCCATGGCGACGTCTTGGAAGTGCGCCATTTTCTCAGCACCATCAATGAACGTCTTATCGATGAAGGCTCGAGCCATCACACCCGCCCGCACCCGCGCCGAGCGCGTCGCGCGTGTGTCCGACTCCAGCTGCGACACCAGGTCGAACGCCTCTTTCGCCTTCTTCTTCAGAAGGGCAGGGCTGGCGGTGTTAAAGATTGGCAACATATCAAGTACGGTATCGACAGCATCAGAACAAACTGAAGCCTGACTGGCGCCGTTGGCTCACTTCTCAACGGTAATGTTAAGCGAGCCGCGTAATTTTTTCACTGTAGCGGTGAGTAGTTGACTCACCCGTGACTCACTCACATCCAAGACTTCGCCGATCTCCTTCAGGTTCAGTTCCTCGACGTAGTACAGCTGCATGATCAGCTGCTCGCGCTCGGGTAAGCCCTCGATGGCGGCTGTAACAGCCCCCATAAACTCGGCGTGCTCAACGATGGCGTCTGGTTGGCGGTGACTGTCATCCGCCATGTTCATGACCTCGTCGCTCACGACTTCCATTGAATACGTCTCGAACCGCTTGGCGTGACCGCGCTCTTTTTGATAAGCATCGGTATCCATACCCATGTGTGCGGCCATCTCGGCTTGCGTGGGCGTGCGACCCAGCTCTGCGGCGAGGCTTTGCGTCGCTGCGCTATGGCTCTTATTAAAACTGACGGCTGAACGCGGTAGCGCAGACAGGCGCCGTACCTCGTCAATGATGGCGCCCCGCACGCGGCTATGGGCGTAGTTTTCAAACCCAATGCCTTTTGAGGCATCGAACCCGCGCGCCGCTTCGATCAAGCCAAGCATACCCACCTGGACCAACTCGTCCACCTCCATGAAAGGCGGCAATCGGGCCTTGAGGTGCAATGCCACCCGCTTGACCATACCCATGTGGGCAATGACGAGGTCATCATGCCCCCGGCCTTGAACCGATTCGTAGAGATCAACGGCGACTGCCATGTCCTAGCCTTCCTGCGTGACTTCTAGAAGCCGTTCAAAGAAAAACTGCCGCTGACCCTGCACGTCCGCTAAAGCGGGCAAGTCCAGCACCAACTCTCCCAGTCGGCGGAAATCCCTGGCGCCAGATGAGCCCGGCGCAAAGGTCAATACGGATTGGTGCTTGCGCAAACCATCCATGATGAGCTCGTCCGCTTCGATGGAGGTGAGGTAATTCACCGACAGTCCGAGGAAGCGTGTGCACACATCGTTCATGCGCTTGAACAACTGCCAGCCGCTACCTTGTGAGGGCACCATGTTGGGCACCAGGTAAACCTCGTCCAAACCCAGTTCGGTGGTCATCACTTTGATCGTGCCGTACGCATCAGCAATACTAGAAGGCTCGTCACGCAAAACAATCAAACGGTAATGGCAGGCAGACAAAATTGACATCACCGAGGGCGATATACCGGCAGCTACATCAACGACCAGCACGTCGATGTCGTCCACGATGTCATTAACCGACTGAATGACGGTGGAGATCTCGCCCTCACCGATTGCTGCCAAATCCCGTCGGCCCGATGCACCCGGGATAAGCATGACGCCCGCGCTGGTCTTCACCCACACCTCACGCAGCGATCGCTCGCCTGACAGCACGTGGCTGATGTTGAGCGGGCTTCGACTTCCCAACGCAATCTGTGCATTCGCCAAACCCATGTCGGCATCCAGCAGGGCGACTCGCTGTCCGCTAGCGGACAGTGCAGCAGCCAGGTTAACGGAGACGGTTGTCTTGCCGACCCCGCCTTTGCCGCTGGCAACGCCGATGACGCGGGGGCAGTGAGTGTTAGCCATTCAGATTTCTTTCTTGGGCGGCGCGGAGTTGCAGAATCTGTGCGGTCATGCTTTGTACATCAACCGGTGGCGCGGGTTGCGCCTGCGGCGTCAGCGCGGCAGAACCGAACGAACGATCCTCAATGCTAACGCCTTTTGATAAGGGCTCAAGTTCTTTTCCGATCTGGAGGTGGGTCAGTGCTTGCGTGACAATCTGGCTCGCCGCATAGGGTAGGACGGCCTCGCTCAGGCGCTCGCTGGGGCTCATCATGGAGACGGAGAGGGGGCTGTCGCACAAGGCCTGAATCAGCGGCCATGGTTGTGTCGCTTCGTCTAATTTGCTCACCATTAAAGAGGCCCAGCGGAACGCTTCCCGAACACGGCGAATCGTGACGCTTGAGGCGTCGGCGGCAATGACGGCATGCAAGAATGCTTTAGGCAGCACTTGATGCACGTGGGCCGTGGTGCGTTCAAATTGCACACCGGCCGTATCGACGACCAGCAATTTACGGTTCGCCAGTTCGTCAGCCAGCAGTGCTAAACCGCTGGCATCGTGGGCTCGGAAGCATTCGACACCCGTTTGGGCCGCCAACATTTGCGTCTGACTCCAGGCCCCGGGTCGGTTGTCCGCGAAACTCACCAAGGCGACGTTATGGGTGCCGTGCGCCAAGGCGCCCGCTTGTGCCAGGCGCGCCGCCATGAGGGACTTGCCCACGCCCGTGGGCCCACAGATCACGTGAACGCCTTGTTCGGGCATGTCGACGCCAGATTTGGGTAGTGTGTCCAGCAGGTGACTGCTGAGGGCGACGATGGCTTCTTCTAAATCCTGGGTTTCCCGAATTCGATCGATCAGCAGGCCTCGAAGGCCCGCTGGCACCCCCGCCTCGCCGAGCGCTGCAATCAGCGGTTTGACAGCAGGTGCGATGGGTAGCGCATCCTGCCAGGGGCTCATGCGTTGCGTAATCGAAAACTCACGGCGTAAGGCAGCGATCTCATCGCGCACCAAATCCACGATTTCGCGACTGCGTGCCGCGTCACGCTCAGCTTGAAGCGCCATGAAGTCGACATTGGGCTCTTGGCGTGTGGCGGGCGTGGGGACTACGGCGGGTTGACTGGTTTCTGGTTGGCTGGGCTCCCGGCGTGCAGCCTCGACCGGTTTCAACAAGGGTGCCTGTTGCTTGCTGCGCTCCACCGACTGCATGGTTTGCGTTGGTTTCTTGCCTGCCAGTCGTGCCTGTTGGCGCTGTAGCATGGTTTCTTCAAACGCTGCTTCAAATGAATTCAGTGACTTTGCCATCTGCGCTTGCGCGCTATCAGCCTGATGAACCTGCGCGCGTCCATTCTTGGGTTTACGCGGTAACTTGGCGTCTGGTTCTGTTTGGGGTGGGGTGTCGAAATCGTCATCCAGCGTGATATCCGCAGCGACGAGTAATTCGGTCTGTCCATTCACGCGGTTATTCGAAATGATCAAGACGTCCGGACCGAACTGGGCGATGGCCTTGTCGGTCGCTGTCTTGGTGTCGCGTGCCAAAATGCGTTGAATTTCCATGGTCGTCTCGTTATCGCGTTAGATAAATGGGGGCTTAAGCCGTTTTTGTTTGTGCTTGAACGGTGTGGATCACATTGACCCCTTGGTCGTCGGGAATCTCGCTGTAGGACAGCACCGTCAAGTCAGCCACACGGTGGCGTGCTGCTTTCGACAACCACGCACGAATACTGGGGGACACCACCAATACGGCGGCATGACCTTTTTCCTCAACTTCGCGGGTGCCTTGGCGCAAGGCGCTGAACAGGCTTTCTGCCAAACCCGGCTCCAACACCATCCCAGATCCTTGGTTTTGTTGCAGCACGTTATGCAACAGCTGCTCCAGCGAAGGGTCAAGTGTCATGACCGAGAGGCTTTCTGAATCATCAACCAATGACTGCACAATCATGCGGCCCAATTTCGGGCGAATCATCGTGGTGAGTTGTTCAGGGTCTTGCGTACGCGTCGCCGCATCCGTCAGGGACTCCACGATCGTGCGCATGTCGCGAATCGATACGCCCTCGACCAGCAGGTTTTGCATGGTGCGAGTCAGTACACCCAATGACAGCTTGCCAGGCACCAAGTCTTCGACCAGCTTGGGGTACTTAGACGCTAACTTATCCAGTAACTGCTGTGCCTCATCGTGGCTCAGCAACTCAGCGGCGTTGTCACGCAGCACTTTGTTCAGGTGCGTTGCAATGGCGGTACTCGCATCGACAACCGTATAACCCAACGTGCGTGCGGTGTCACGTTGCGCGGGATCAATCCACACCGCATCCAAACCGAAAGCGGGTTCTTTGGTGTCAATGCCCTCAATCTTGCCGTAAACCTGCCCCGGATTGATTGCCAACTCCTTGCCCACTTTGACCTCGCCCTTACCGCGCATCACGCCATTCATCGTGATGTGATAGGTGTCGGGAGGCAGATTCAGTGCATCACGAATGCGCACCGGTTGAACCAAGAAGCCCAGTTCAGCGGACAGTTTCTTGCGGACCCCTTTGACGCGTGGCATCAATTGACCGCCGGTTTCCGGGTTCACCAGGGGAATCAGACCATACCCAATTTCCAAACCAATCAGGTCCACTTGGTCGACGTCATCCCAATCCAACTCTTTCGGCGCGTCGCTGTCAGCAGTCTCGGATGGTGGTGCAGCCGCTTCGATTTCATCAATGGTTTGACGGCGGACCACCATGTAGCCGATACCGGCGGTCAGCCCAGCCAGTGTTAGGAAAACCATGTGTGGCATGCCAGGTACCAAACCCAATAAGGTCATGATGCCAGAGGCGATAAACAGCGCCGTCGGGTTGGAGAGCTGGGTTTTCGTTTGCTCCGTCATGGACTGCGAGGTCGTCACACGCGTCACGATGATGGCTGTCGCCAGCGACAAGAACAATGAGGGGATTTGTGCGACCAGGCCATCACCAATGGTCAGCAATACATAAATACGTCCGGCTTCAGAGAAGGAGAGGTCGTGTTGCGACAGGCCGATAGCCAGACCACCAACGATGTTGATAATCAAAATCAGCAAGCCCGCCATAGCGTCGCCACTGACAAACTTTGACGCACCGTCCATGGAGCCGAAAAAGTCAGCCTCTTGGCTCAGCTCTTCGCGTCGCTTCTTTGCCTCGTCTTGGTCAATCACGCCGGCATTCAGGTCGGCGTCAATCGCCATCTGCTTACCGGGCATGGCGTCCAGTGTGAATCGGGCGTTGACTTCTGATACGCGACCGGCACCTTTGGTCACCACGATAAAGTTGATGATCATGAGGATGCCGAAAATAATGAAACCGACTAAATAGTTGCCGCCGATCACGAACTCACCAAAGGCGGCGATGACCTCGCCCGCAGCGGTTGAGCCCTCGTGCCCGTTCACCAAAATGACGCGGGTCGACGCCACGTTCAACGCCAACCGCAACATCGTTGCGAACAACAAAACGGTGGGGAAGGATGAAAATTCCAGCGGTTTACGGGTGCCGATGGAGATCATCACGATCACCAGTGCCACCACGATGTTGAACGTGAACAGAATGTCCAACAGCAGCGGGTGCAGGGGCAGCACCAGCATTGCCATGATCAGCAACACGAGCGTGGGAATTCCCAGACCGGCGAGGTCAAAGGCCGACAAATTTTGTCGAATCGTTGACAGGCTAAGTGTGCTCATGCGTTAAAACCATTCAAAGTTAATGCTTTGGTTGCAAATTCAAGACTATTTGCACCGTGCATGGAGGATTAAGCAAGGGGCGTGCCACGGGATGCCGCCTGATTCCCGACGTTTGCGCCGCAGCGGCAAGAACCTTCCGGTCACGATTCTTGCTAAGTCTTCGGGGAGGCGTTCTAGACGGCGCCCGTTTTCTTCCTGAACCGCATCGACCGATCCATGTCATCACACACGACCTTCAGCACCGCCCCAGAGGCAATCACCGTCTCAACGCTGCTAGACAGCCGCTTCCCAGCAGGCACTGCCTTGCGTGATCAGCCCAGCAGTCATGGCAATTTTGGCCAGCTGTTTGAGCGGGTAGCTGCCGTTAATGACAGGCAAAAGCTTGCCGCCTCACCGCGCAGGGGCACCCCCGACCGGGTGGAAGTCCCAGTTGAAACGCAAGTGGGATCTGCGGCCTCTCGACCGGAGCCGGTGCAGGCCCCTACCAAGCAGGCCGACGCCGATGTCCGTTCCGAATGGGACACGCACTCGAAAGCCAAGCCGAACACCGCCTCTGACCAGTCCGCGCAGGCGGGCGAGCCGGGGGCTGACACTGCGTCGGACACGCCTGAAACGTCCCGAGATTCCCGCATGGCGCCGGACGACGCCTTGGCTCAGACTCACCCCCTGGCGGTGGCGGAACCCGTGGCGCTTGGAGCTGCCACTTGGTTATTGGGCGCTGGTCGACCCCAGTTGGCGGGCGATTTGCAGGCAGTCCCACTGGCGGGTGGCATGCAGATCATCGCGCCCACGCAAGGACCAGACGCAGCCAGCCTGTTGGCCTTTGCCCAAGCACAAGGCTTGAGCCCGCAGGCGCTCAAAGTACTGGTCGGGGGCGTATCGCCGAGCGCGGCGGCCGACGGTGACATCGCGACCTCCGGCGAGACGCTTGACCCGCTGGTGTTGTTGCGCGCGGGTGCTGCGGGTGGCCAACAGTCAACCGCTCAATTGCTGGGTCAAATCATGGACGCGCGCGCACTCGCGACGGGCGCACAACTGCCGGCTGTGACCAACGGTACGAACGCTTTGTTGGTAGATCCACAAACCGTGATCGCTCAGACCCTTGTTGTGGCGGGTCTGACTGATGAAGACTTACGGCCACTCCTGTCCAGCAGCAAACCGGGCGCCTTGGACCCTTTGGGGTTGGAGCGGACGGGGCTGCTGGTGCCGCGTGCGGTGAATCCGACAGGCGTCGCCTTACCCAACGAACCACTGGGCAGCACCGCGAGTCAGCGCAGCGCGTTGTATGAGTCCATCTCACAGCGTCTGGTGGATGCTTTGGGCGCCCGCATTCAGGGGCAAATCGCCAAGGGGCAATGGACCATGCAGTTGACCCTGAAGCCCGCCAGTTTGGGACGCATCGACGTCGACTTGCGCATGCACAATGGCGAACTCGAGGCCCGATTCGTATCTGCGAATCCCGTCACACGCGACCTGCTACAGGATGGCGCGCAGCGCTTGAGAGATAACTTGGCACAAGCTGGAACGGATATTGCTAGAGTCTCCGTAGACGCGGGTGCAAGTCAGTCCGGGCACGGAAAGTCGACACCGCAATCCAGCGGCGTGCCCCTGAAAACGGCGATGCAGGCTGGGGATTCTGAACCAGATGGGCGCGAAAACGCGGCGGTAAGCGAAAATAGACGGGACGATGGCACGCTGAACATCCTGGTTTAACCAGTTGATCGGCGACATTCAAAGAAAGTAGGGTAAACACATGGCTGATGAAATTGAAGAAGAAGAAGGCGGTAAAAAAGGCGGCGGATTGGTCAAGATTCTCTTGATCGTTGTCCTCGTCCTCGTCTTGCTGGTGGGCGCCGTGTTCGGCACCTTATTCTTCACTGGTTTCTTCGACAAACAGGATGAAAAGGCCGCTGAGGAGAAAGTTGCCGAACTTGAGGCGGCGGCAGCCGATGCAGCAGACCCCACCAAGGCCGAGCCCAAGCGCGTGACCAAGGACAGCCCCGAGCTGACCCGATTCGAATACCACTACATGGAAATCGAACGGGAGTTTCTCGCCAACCTGACCAACTCACGCAAAGTCATGCAGCTGCAATTGGCTGTCATGACCAACTTTGACCAGCGCGTGTTCGACAATGTGACCAAGCACGAGTTTGCCCTGCGTAACGCAGTGCTCGATCTCATGCGTCAGGTCACAGAAGCGGATTTGGTAAAGCCCAATTTCCGCCGCGAGTTGGCCGCTAACCTCAAAGCAGAGATGAACGCCGTGCTCGAAAAATACGAAGACTTTGGTGGCATTGAAGAGGTGTACTTCACCAATTTTGTGGTGCAGTAAGGCGCAACCTGAAAGAATGAGTCATGGCTGATCAACCGCTCCTATCACCCGAAGAGTTAGACGCCCTGGCCGCAGGCTTGGATAGCGGCTCGATCGAGGTGGACACGGGCTTCAATACGGGTGCCAAAGTGCGCAAGCACGATTTGGCCAGTGAAGACAGCAGCCTGGGCGTGAATATCTCGTCGATCGACATGATCAACGAGCGCTTCATTCGCCAGTTCCGCTTGGGCTTGCTGGAAGTCTTACGCACCAGTCCGCGGATCAACCCAACCCGGGTTCAAATATTGCGCTTCAGCGATTACCTGAAGATGCTCAAAGCACCGTTGTCGGTCAACATCATGCGGGCTAACCCATTGCGGGGGTACACCATGGTGGTGATTGAGCCCACGGTGGTGTTCAGTTCGTTGGACAGTTTTTTCGGCGGCTTTGGCCGTGGTGTCGGCGAATTGCCCCCGGGTCGGATGTTCACACCTACCGAGACGCGGATCATCCGGTTGATTCTGGACGTGTTCACCCGGTCGCTGAAGGATGCGTGGTCGCCCATTTACGACATTGATTTCGAGCACGTTAGCTCCGAGATTAACCCCCAATTCGCGCAAATCGCGGATGAGAATGACCTCGTCATCCTGAGCCGTTTTGACGCCGAGCCAACCGCGCAGGGCAAGGGCTTCATCGATTTGGTCTACCCCTATGCGGCGCTTAAGCCCATCCGCGACCTGTTGCGCAGCCGCGTGCAGTCGGGTGATGGCAATGAAGAGTCCGACAAACAGTGGCGCAGCGATTTGGAAACAGCGGTGCACGACTCAAGCGTTGAGATGCAGTTTTTGTTGGGGCACATCAACATGGCACTGAGCCAGCTCGAGAGCATGAAAGAGGGCGATGTGATGTACTTTAAAAAGCCTGACATGGCCCGTGTGTACATCAGCGATTTACCCTCTTTCGATGTCGAAATCGGTAGCGTCGGCAGTAACATTGCAGCCAAGATCATTGCACCAGTGAACCCCAATCTGCTCTAAGCCCAACGCGCGAAACAATCAATAAGGAAGACAGCCATGAGCGACGAGAACAGCAACGAAATAGTCGAAAAAGATACGATCAATCCGGATGTGCTGGAAAACATCCCGGTGACCCTATCTATCGAGGTCGGTCGAGCCGTCATTAAAATACGAGACTTGATGCGTTTAACGCAGGGCAGCGTGGTTGAGCTGGACCGAATTGCGGGTGAGCCGCTGGACCTGTTGGTCAATAACACGGTGGTGGCGCAAGGCGAGGTCGTGCTGGTGAATGACCGCTATGGTATTCGTTTAACCCGTGTGGTGCCGGCTTCGGAGCGCATGAAGAACTTGTAAGCCAACCACACGCAAAAACAGGCGCTTAACCATGAACAATACTCCCCCCTTAGCGCCCTTGACTTCAACGATCGGGGTGACAGACTGGCTACAATTTGTAGCCAGTTTTGCGTTGGTACTTGGCCTCTTATTCGCCTTGCTGTGGTGGCTGCGTCGATTACAAAACAACCGTGGCTTTGGTCGTAAAGACGGTGAACTGGAAGTCCTTGAGACGCTGGGGGTGGGTGTCCGGCAAAAAATCATGTTGGTGCGGGTACGCGATCGTGCCGTGTTGATTGGGGTTGGACCCAATCACATGCAAGCGCTGACGGGGTGGTTGGATGACCACCATGCCACGATGCCACCGAAAAATAACTTCGCGCAAACTATTTCGCAATTGAAAGACACGCCATGAACCACCGGTTCTCCTTGACGATCAAACAAGGCGTGATTGCCGCCGTCCTAGTGGTGCTGGGGCTCGGCTTCTCTGTCGCGCACGCGCAGGGCGTACCACTGATTAACGTGACCAACGCGCCGGGTGGCAGCCAATACAGCCTGACCCTGCAACTGTTGGCCTTGATGACAGCGCTCACGCTGTTGCCATCGTTACTGCTCATGATGACCTCTTTTGTACGCGTCATCATCGTGATGTCGTTGCTGCGCCAAGCCTTGGGGACGGGGCAAACGCCGCCCAACATGGTGTTGGTGGGCTTGGCGTTGTTCCTCACGCTGTTCATCATGCAGCCCATCCTCACGGACGTTTACACCAACGCCTTATTGCCTTATTTCGATGGGACCTTGCCGTTTGATCAGGCGCTGGCGCTGGCCGAGAAGCCCTTTCGCGCCTTCATGTTGAACCAGACGCGTGAAGACGATATCGCCATGTTCATGGAGATTGCGCGCAACACACAGTTCAACTCGCCGCAGGACATCCCCTTCAGCACGTTGGTGCCTGCATTTATCACGTCAGAGTTGAAAAGTGCTTTCACCATTGGGTTTCTGATTTACATCCCCTTTGTGGTGATCGACCTGATCGTCGCCAGTGTCTTGATGTCGATGGGCATGATGATGTTGTCGCCCATGATGATTTCGATGCCTTTTAAGTTGATGCTGTTTGTGCTGGTCGATGGGTGGTCACTCATCATGGGCTCGGTCGCTTCCAGTTTCGCAATGCCATAAGGAGTCACGCAAATGGATACCTCTACTGTGGTCGATTTGGGGCGGTACGCCTTGTGGATGACCGCGCTGATTTCAGCGCCCTTACTTTTGGTTGCATTAGGCGTTGGTTTGGTCATTGGTATTCTGCAGGCCGCGACCTCGATCAACGAAATGACCTTGAGTTTTATCCCCAAGTTATTCGCACTGGGCCTGGCGATGGCGCTATTTGGCGGCTGGCAGGTCAATACCTTGGTGGAATTCACCCGCAACATCTTCCAGCGCATACCGACGCTGTTCACCTAGGTCAGCTCGTCCAATGAACTTATTGGTTGCCGACATCGTTGAACGGTTTTACACATTCTTGTGGCCGATGTTGCGCATCTCTGGGCTGTTGCTGACCGCACCGCTGTTCTCGCAAAATGCCGTGAATGTGCGTTTGCGGGTACTGTTGGGTTTGGTTCTGACTTGGCTCATATACCCCCTACACGATTGGCCCAGGCTTGACCCTACATCGGCGGCTGGGTTGGTTGAGGTGATGAACCAAATCTTCATCGGCGCCAGCATGGGGCTCGTGTTGCAGATTGTTGTGGCAGCCATCACGGTCGCGGGCCAGAGTATCTCGGCCGCGATGGGTTTATCCATGGCCAACATGATTGATCCCAACGTGGGTAACGTGCCGGTGTTGGCGCAGTTGTTGTTGGTCATGTCGACGCTGATATTTGTAGGTGTCGGCGGACACGCTTTGCTGATGGGGTTGATCCTAGACAGCTTCAACGTGCTACCGATTGGCGAAACCCTTTTAGATCAAAACCATTGGGGTCGGTTGGTGACCTGGAGCGGGATGATGTTCGCAGGTGCCGTGTTACTCGCATTGCCCGTGATGGTGAGCATGCTTTTTATCAACGTAGGCTTAGGTGTGGTGACCAAAGCGGCCCCCAGCTTGAATATTTTTGCGGTGGGTTTCCCCGCCATGTTGTTAGCGGGTCTGTTGATCCTGATTCTGTCGATGGATAGCATCGGTGGACGCATTCAGTGGTTATGGCTGGAGGCGTTCACGGTGTTGCGTGATTGGGCGGGGGTGCGGTAATGGCTGAAGAAAGCGCACAAGAAAAGACCGAAGAACCGACCGCGCGAAAACTCCAAAAAGCGCGGGAGGATGGGCAGGTCGCACGCTCTCAAGAGCTGCCAGGCGCTGCCGTCATGATCGGTGCGGTCACCACCATGGTGTTGATGGGCGGCTGGCTCATCACCAGCTTGACCGCTGTCTTCAAAGCGGGCTTCGTGTTTGACAACAAAACCCTGCTGTCACCCGACCTGCTACCGCTGACCTTTGGCAGCCAAGCGGTGCAGGCCTATTTGGTCGTGGTGCCGGTTTTTATTGTGACCATCGTGCTGGCGATTTTGGCCTCGGGGGCGACCGGGGGCTATTTGTTTTCGCTCAAATCCATTGCGCCGAAAGCCAGCAAGATCAACCCGCTAGAGGGATTCAAGCGCATGTTCGGCATCAAGGCGCTGGTTGAGTTGACCAAGGCTTTGTTGAAGTTCAGTTTGGTGACTGGCGTATTGGTTCTCATGATCAACATCAACCTAGAGGCCTTGGTCCAAATTGGACGTATGCCGCTGGAGCCTGCGCTGCATGCTGCGGGCGAGATGGTGGTGAAGTCAGCGCTGTACGTAACCCTGTCGTTGATTGTGATCGCTGGCATCGATGTCCCATGGCAAAAGCATGAGTTCATGAAACGCATGCGCATGACCAAGCAGGAAATCAAGGACGAATACAAAGACATCGAAGGTCGCCCGGAGGTGAAGGCCCAGATTCGTCGTCGTCAGCGTGAGATGTCCAACCAACGCATGATGGCCAACGTCAAAGACGCCGACGTGGTGATTACGAACCCGTCGCACTTTGCCGTGGCCCTGGCCTACGACCCCACCGGCGACGGCGCGCCTACCTTGGTTGCAAAAGGTGCTGACCTGATCGCTGCGCGCATTCGTGAAGAGGCGAACACCCACGGGGTGCATATTTTTGAGGCCCCGCCATTGGCGCGTGCGTTGTACTACACCACAGAGGTGGACCGCAGTATCCCAGAAGGCTTGTATGTCGCCGTCGCGCAGGTCATCGCCTACGTGTTCAGCTTGGGGACGGTGACACCCGGAAAGCCGGGCATGGCGCGCCCCAACCCAGAAGTGCCCGCCGACATGCATTTCGATGAAAACGGCCGATTGATCGTGCGGTAAGCTCGACACGTGCGAAATTGCTTGAAAACCCCATGAATGCCACAGAAATGACACCGACGTTTTCCCCAGAGGACTTGTTCCTGCGCGACAGTGATCGCGAGCGCCTGGCGATGTCATACAACGTGTTGGTCACCAAGCGGCAAAGCTTGTTGATGATCAGCGACAGCGATGTGCTGCTCGAGCATTACGGGCGCATGTTGATACGGATGCTGCGCGAGACCACTGATGTCGAGGTCGAGGTGTTTTTCCCCAGCAGCACGGACGCGTTGATTCAACGCTTCAACGATATTTTGGCCCCGCTGTCCGTCGAAGATGCGATGGCCACGCAAGGGCCCGTCTTGCCAGCGCGGGTCCTGGTCATGCACGATGCAGTCGCTGTCCAGCGCCAACAGGTGGAATTACTGGCGCGTTTGGTCAACGACTTCCCTGGCGCCAATGTGCGCTTGGTCATGCTCATGAACACCAGCGCTGACGCCACGCTGGACCTGTCATCCTTTGGTAAGCGCACCTCTCGGTGGACCATTGAAAAACCCAGTGTCGGCGCCGCCGATGCCTTCATCGATAAGGCCTCATTGCAAGGACAAGAAGGGGCGGCGCGTGCGCTGATTGACCGTCTGGGCATCTACGAAGTGCCCCCTGAGCCAGAACCCCCTGAGGCCGATTTTGCCGATATGGATTTGTCGCCCACCGATCCCCCGCTTGCGGCTGGTCAGCGTCGCCGACGCTGGCTGATCATTCTGCTCGTTCCCGTTTTGCTGGTCTTGTCGGCGCTGCTGGTGCTGAGCCTTTATCCCAAGCACCGTGACGCGGTGATGCACATGCTTTGGCCAACGGCGACTGAGCCGGCAGCAACCGCGGTGATCGACCCATTCAAAGACGACGCGCCGGCAACGTTGCCGGCACCGGCTTCGGCAACCGCTGAGCCTGCCGTGCCCGCAGAGTCTGCCGCGCCCGCAGAGCCGACGCAAGCAACTGAAGCGGCCGAATTGGCTGAGCCAGCCCAGTTAGCCGCGGCGTTGCCCGCTGTAGCCGTCATTCCGAGTAGGGTCGTACCGCCATTG
>JBMTSM010000015.1:0-16464 GCA_049448275.1 Burkholderiaceae bacterium | reverse complement strand
CACCTAACGAATGCCAAAATCTTCCTTGTAAGGGTTTTTACCAATTTGCAATCGATTGCATTTTAAATTTAATCTCAAATGTCGGCGAAATTCAGACGTCTGGTCGCCGAAGCACCTAACCCTTACTGGAGACATCCATGACTTTCAAATTGAAATCTGCCATCTTGGCAGCCATCGCGCCCGTCGCCCTCATGGCCAGCGCGCAAGCCGCAACCATCACCATTTCTTGCGGCTCTGTCGGTCAAGACTTTGAGTTCTGTAAAAAGCACACATCCGAGTGGGCAGCCAAAACTGGCAACGAGGTCAAACTCTTCACCATCCCCAATTCCACGACCGACATCCTGGCACTGTTCCGCCAGATGTTTGCTGCCAAATCGACCGATCTCGACGTCATCAACGTCGACGTGGTCTGGCCTGGCGTTATCAAAGATCACCTGGTCGATCTGTCCAAGTACAGCAATGGCGCTGAGAAAAGCCACTTCCCTGCCATCGTGAAAAATAACACCGTCGACGGCAAACTGCTGGCCATGCCTTGGTTCACCGATGCTGGTTTGCTTTACTACCGCAAAGACCTGCTCGCAAAGTACAACGCCAAGGCGCCTGCCACCTGGGAAGAATTAGCCGTTGTCGCCAAAAAGATTCAAGACGGCGAGCGCGCTGCGGGCAACAATGATTTCCAAGGCTTCGTATTCCAAGCGAAGGCCTACGAAGGCTTGACTTGTGATGCGGTGGAATGGTTGACCAGCTACAACGGCGGGAACATCGTTGATGCGGACGGCAATATCACTGTCAACAACCCCGGCGCAGTCAAAGCGCTGAATACAGCAGCTTCATGGATCGGCACCATCGCACCGCAAGGCGTGCTGAACTACGCGGAAGAGGAAGCGCGTGGCGTGTTCCAAAACGGTAACGCTGCCTTCATGCGCAACTGGCCATACGCTTGGTCGCTGGGTAACGGTAAAGACAGCAAAATCGCCGGCAAAATTGGCGTCTCTGCATTGCCCAAAGGCGGCGCTGACGGCAAGAATGCCGCTACGTTGGGTGGCTGGCAGTTAGCGGTTTCAAAGTACTCGAAGAACCAAGAGGCAGCTGCATCTTTGGTGATGTACATGACCAGCCCTGAAGTCCAAAAAGAGCGGGCCATTAAAGGGTCTTACAACCCCACCATCGCATCGCTCTACACAGACAAAGACGTGTTGGCCGCCAACCCATTCTTCGGCAGCCTGTACGACGTGTTCACCAACGCTGTACCGCGTCCCGCTACAGCAACGGGTCTGAAGTACCCCGAAGTGTCGGCCGCCTTCTGGAACGCCACTCACGATGTACTGTCAGGCAAGACCAATGCAGCGGACAGCTTGAAGAAGCTTGAGGGCAAGCTCAAACAAGTCCGCCGCGGCAAGACCTGGTAACTCATCGCCTAAGCGAGCGGCCCGAGCACCACAATGACCCCAAAAACCAGAACCGCTTGGCTTTATTTATCGCCAATGCTATTGGTCCTGATTGTGGTCGCGTTGTGGCCGCTCGGACGAACCATTTGGTTTAGCCTGACCGATGCCAACATCAATGATCTCGATGCAGCGAGATTTGTTGGTCTCGAAAACTACTTTGGCGAATACGGGCTGTTCGCCAACCCCAATTACATCGATGGCTTTTGGGAAAGCGATTGGGGTATTTCCATCATCAATACCCTCAAGTTTTCTATCGTCTCTGTCACGATAGAAACCCTGTTGGGTCTTGGTGTCGCGTTGTTACTCAACCAAGAATTCAAAGGACGCGCCTGGGTCCGTGCAGCCGTATTGGTGCCATGGGCCATCCCAACCATCGTATCCGCGAAAATGTGGGGCTGGATGTTGCATGACCAATTTGGCGTCATCAACCAATGGCTTTATGACTTAGGCCTCGTCGCGCAGAAAGTGGCCTGGACCGCTGACCCTGACTTCGCCTTGTGGACAGTGGTCGCTGTTGACGTCTGGAAGACCACACCCTTCATGGCGCTGCTCATATTAGCCGCGCTACAAGTGCTACCCAAAGATTGCTACGAAGCCGCCCGCGTCGACGGCGTTCACCCCTTACGCTTGTTTTGGCGCGTTACGCTGCCACTGATAAAACCAGCTTTGATGGTCGCCGTCATTTTCCGCTTGCTTGACGCATTGCGCATTTTCGACCTCATCTACGTCCTGACCTCGAACAGCAACAGCACCATCAGCATGTCTGGCTTTGTACGCCGTGAAATGGTTGATAACGGCTACATGGGCTATGGCTCGGCAGCCTCCACCGCCCTGTTCTTAATCATCGGCCTGTGCACGGTTGCCTACATCCGCATCGGACGCATGAAATTGGGAGAAGACTGATGCATCGCAGCCGCTTCGCAACCTTCTCGATCTACGCGCTGGCCGCATTGGTTGTCGTGGTGTCGGTATTTCCTTTTGTGTATGCCATCTCAACGTCTTTCAAGAGCGGCTCAGCGCTGTTTGACCCCAGCTTACTGCCCAGCAGCGTCTCACTGAAGAACTACATCTCTCTGTTTACTCTCGCCGAGCAACCCTTCGGTCGCCACATTCTGAACTCGATCATGGTGTCCGTCTTGGTGGTGGCCCTGTCATTACTGGTTGGTGTGAGCGCCGCCTATGCATTGGGACGTATCAGCTTCAAGGGGCGCGGCTTGCTGCTCACCACGGTGTTGTCTGTCTCAATGTTTCCGCAGGTCGCGGTGTTGGCTGGCATGTTCGAGCTCATCCGCGCATTGGGTATCTACAACAAGGCGCTGGGCTTGGTGTTGCCCTACATGATCTTCACCCTGCCATTCACGGTGTGGGTGCTGACCACCTTTATGAAGCAGCTACCCAAAGAGCTTGAAGAGGCCGCCATTATGGACGGTTGCGGCCCCTTCCGCATCATCAAAGACGTGTTTATGCCACTGCTTTGGCCCGCTTTGGTATCGACTGGATTATTGGCATTCATAGCTGCGTGGAACGAGTTCTTATTTGCGCTGACTTTCGTGCTCGACAACAACGAGCGCACGGTACCGGTCTCTATCTCACTGATTTCTGGCGCCAGCAAATACGACATTCCGTGGGGCAACATCATGGCTGCCTCGGTGCTCGTAACGCTGCCGTTGGTTCTTCTCGTTCTCCTCTTTCAGAAAAAAATCGTGTCTGGCCTCACGGCAGGCGCTGTAAAAGGCTAAATCCAAATGAGTATCTCAAAAGCCCCCAATAACGAATGGTGGCGCGGCGGCGTTCTGTATCAAATCTATCCCCGGTCTTACCAAGACAGCAATGGTGACGGTATTGGTGACTTGCCTGGCATCACGCAACGCCTCGACTACATTGCCCAGCTGGGGGCAGATGGTATCTGGCTGTCGCCCTTCTTCAAGTCCCCCATGAAGGACTTCGGCTATGACGTCTCGGACTACCGCGATGTCGACCCAATGTTCGGTACCCTAGATGACTTCAAGGCGCTGGTCGAGCGAGCCCACGCGCTGGGCTTGCGGGTCATGATCGACCAGGTACTGTCCCACACCTCTGATCAACACCCTTGGTTCGCCGAAAGCCGTGCCAGTAAAGACAACCCCAAAGCAGACTGGTACGTCTGGGCCGAAGCCAACGAAGATGGCGGCCCACCAAACAACTGGTTGTCTATTTTTGGCGGAAGCGCCTGGCAGTGGGACACCCGTCGCATGCAGTACTACATGCATAACTTCTTGGTGTCGCAGCCCGACCTCAACTTCCACAACCCCGATGTTCAGCAAGCCGTGCTTGATGACGTCCGCTTCTGGCTCGACTTGGGCGTAGATGGTTATCGCCTTGACACCGCAAACTTCTATTTCCACAGCAAATCACTTAAATCCAACCCGCCGCGGGGACGCCCAACCGGCGAGGACCCAGCGGTGAACGCCGCCAACCCCTACGGTTGGCAATGGCACAAATTCGATAAAAGCCAACCCGAGAACCTGGCGTTCTTGCAGCGCTTGCGATCTCTGCTCGACAGCTACCCCAACACCACCATGGTCGGTGAAATCGGGGACGACGACGGGATCGGCCGCATGGCTGAATACACACGCGGCGGCGACAAACTCCATATGGCGTATTGCTTCGACCTACTGGGTGCGCAACACACCGCACCCTACCTGCACCAGCTATTTGCGCGCTTTTTAAATGTCGTTGGCGATGGCTGGCCCTGCTGGGCGCTGTCTAACCACGACGTCACACGTGTCGCCACGCGATGGGGCGGCGCCAACCCAGACCCCCGCTTGCTGCAACTCGCGGCAGCACTCCAAATGAGCGTGCGCGGCACCCCCTGCTTGTACCAAGGTGATGAGCTGGGTTTGCCAGAAGCAGACATCGCCTTCGAAGACCTACAGGACCCCTACGGCATCACCATGTGGCCCGAGTACAAAGGCCGTGACGGCTGCCGAACGCCCATAGTTTGGGATGCTAGCGCCGAAAATGGCGGCTTCGGCTCAGGCCCAACCTGGCTGCCCGTAGCCAGCACCCATAAGCCATTAGCCGTCAACAAGCAACAGGTCACCGAAGGCAGCCTGCTGAAGTTTTACCAGCACTTGCTGCACTGGCGCCGTGAACAAAACGCGCTGATCAAAGGCGATATGCACCTTCTACCAGCCCACCCCCAAGTTCTGGCCTTTGTTCGGGAGTCTGCCGAACAAAAGCTACTCTGCGCCTTCAACTTCAGCGATGAACCCGCACAATGGGAACTGTGCAATGAATTTGCGCAAGCGCACCCCGTCAGCGAGAGCGCTGTCAGCGGTGCTGTCATTAAACAAGGTGTCGTGCACTTCGAACCCTGGGGCGGCATTTTCGCAGCGCCCTGAAAACCAGACCTTGTCACCATGTCAAAAATTGAATTTCGAAACGTCAGCAAGCGTTATACCCCGCAGGCCTTGACCATCAACGATGCCAATTTAGTCATCGAACACGGTGAATTTTGTGTCTTCGTCGGACCATCAGGCTGTGGAAAGTCAACCCTTTTGCGCATGGTGGCGGGACTTGAAGACATCACAAGTGGTGACATCCTGATTGGGGACGAGCGCGTCAACGACCTGCCACCCGCTAAGCGCGGCGTTGCCATGGTTTTCCAAAGCTATGCCCTATACCCGCACATGACGGTGCGCGAAAACATGGCCTTTGGCCTGCAAGTGTTGGGTTCCGACAAAAAGGCCATAGCACGCAAGGTAGATGAAGCGGCGGAACTGCTGCAGCTCACCCCCCTGCTCGATCGACTGCCCAAAGCGCTCTCGGGTGGACAGCGCCAGCGGGTTGCGATTGGGCGTGCCATCGTCAAAGAACCCCGCGTTTTCTTGTTTGATGAACCCCTCTCTAACCTCGATGCAGCCCTGCGCGTGCAGACCCGCTTGGAGATTGCGCGTTTGCACCAGCGCATTGGTTCAGCCAGCATGATCTACGTCACGCACGACCAAGTTGAAGCCATGACCTTGGCCGACAAAATCGTACTGCTACACACCGGCGACCGCATCGCCAACCACGGCTCTATCGCACAAGTGGGTAGCCCGCTGACGCTTTACCACCGCCCCGCGAGCCTGTTTGTCGCCGAGTTCATCGGTTCCCCTAAAATGAACATCCTGCCGGCGACGCTCACCACGCCAGACGTACAGCGCAGCGCGATCAGCATTGGTACATCGACCCTGCAAGCCAGCGTCGACACGCACACGCTCAACGCTGGCGACGCGGTCCAACTGGGCTGCCGACCCGAGGACATGCAACTAACCACTGAGCCAGCGCCCAACAGCCTCCCTGGCACCATCAGCCACATCGAAAAGTTGGGTGAGGCCTCACTCATCTACGTTGACATCAACGGGCAAAACAACCCGATTACCGTACGTGTCGATGGCACCGCCCGTGAAACGGTCGGTCAAACGGTGCACGTCGTTCTGCCAGAGTCACTGATCCACGTATTCGACCGCACCGAGCGGGCGTGCCACCGAACGGTTGACTTACCGGGTTGATGAAAACCCATTGCGGGCTCATGGATGGGGCATACGGCAACAATACCGGTGACATCTTTTTAAGTTAGAGCGCAATCAGCCAAACCTATCCAGATGACGGTGATGATGAGCGTGAAGTAACGTCGATCTTCTACTTGTCATCGGGAGATCGTCATTCGATCAGATAGCTCCCCAAAGAAAAAAGCCCTCAACTACCGCTAGTTGAGGGCTTTTTTTCAGTGTAGATGGTCGGCGTGGCGGGATTCGAACTCGCGACCCCTTGCACCCCATGCAAGTGCGCTACCAGGCTGCGCTACACGCCGACTAAGCCAAAAATTATAGCTTAGTAACCTTGTGTTTCTTGGACTGGCGGTAACTTTTCGTAAATATTAATCGAGCGAGAGAATCTCGCGGATACGCAGTAATTCGGAGCGTAGGCCTTGAATATCAGAGGCCCCACGCATGGCGAGTGGCGCGCTGTTAAGGGCCATGGCTTTTTGGGCAACGATGCTCATGTTTTGCCGCTTGGCGTCGGCAAATGCGGCAGATGTAACTGCGACCGCACCATGGGTGGCGGTATCGGTGCTGGCTGTATCGCCGTCTTGTAAGCGGTTACGGGCGCCGCTGATGGTGAAGCCTTGCTCATAGAGCAGGTCACGGATGCGGCGAATCATGACGACTTCGTGGTGCTGGTAGTAGCGGCGGTTGCCGCGTCGCTTCATGGGACGGAGTTGGGTGAATTCCTGCTCCCAGTAACGCAGCACGTGCGGCTTGACGTTGCACAACTCCCCAACCTCACCGATGGTGAAGTATCGCTTGGCGGGAATTGGCGGTAGGGGTAAGGACTCGTTCGGTGGCACAGCTGTTTTATCGACAGTAAGGCGCGAAATTTTAACGCCAAGGTACTGACTTTACAGCAATTTTTCTTTTAGCCAAGCCCACTTTGCAAATTAAGACTTATGGTTACAGCGTCAAAACACCGGCTTGAACCTGTTCTTTCAGTTTGGGACTGGCGTGGAAGGTCACCACTCTGCGGGCCTCGATGGGCACGGGCTCGCCCGTGCGCGGGTTACGGCCGGGGCGTGATGCCTTGCTGCGAATTTGGAAGTTACCAAACCCCGTAATCTTGACGTCATCGCCTGAGACCAAGTGGCCCGTGATGATGTCAAACAGCGCATCGACCATGTCTTTGGCTTCACGCTTGTTCAAGCCGATGTTGTCGTAAAGCATGTCGGCCAGTGCCGCCTTGGTGAGTGCGGGTGACTCTAAAGATTCGAGACCTAATTCCATTTTTTATTCCTCACGCGCGCAACTCGGCACCGAGTTGATCATGCAGGCTTTTTAAAACGCTGGCAACCACTTGCTCCGTCTGCTCGTCGGTGAGTGTGACCTCATCACTACCCATCACTAAGCGTATCGCCAAGCTCTTGCGCGTGGGCGCAGGGGCGCCATCGGCCGCTTTGGGGCGATAGATGTCAAACAAGGTGACTTGTTTGAGCAATCCGCCGGTGGGTGTCGCGGTGCTGGCATGGATGACCTGATCGTGGGTGACGCCCTCGTCAACCCAAACCGCCAAGTCGCGCTCAACGCGCTGGCGCTTGGGCACCGGTGTGGCGTGCGGTAACTGACGTGCCAGCAGCGCGTCGAGTGACAGCTCAAACATGACCGGGGCTTTTGGCAGGTCGTATGACTGGCGCCACTGAGGATGCAACTCCCCCACAAATCCAACGGAGGCACCGTCAACGAAGATCTCGGCACAACGACCGGGGTGCATGGCGGGGTGCTGTGCGGGCTTGAAGGTGCCGGTGTGTGGTGCCAATAAGGCCTCGACGTCGGCCTTGACATCGTAGAAGTCTGCGTCGGCATCTTTGACCGACCACTGGGTAGGCTGGCGTGGGCCGAACGCCAAGCCAGCGATGCGCATGGGCTGATCAAAACCAGCAACGGTGGTGTCGGTGTCTGTGATGGCAGGGTTCTTTTTGAACACACGGCCCAGCTCAAACACGTTGACGCGCTGTGCGCGACGGTCAAGGTTGAACTTGAGCACTTGCACCAAGTTACCCAACAGGCTGGAGCGCATCACGTCCATGTGGCTGGCAATGGGGTTGAGCAAACGCACGGGGTCGGGGTTACCGGCTAATTCGTTCTCCCAACGGGTTTCAACGAAACTGTAGTTGATGGTTTCGAAGTAACCCAATGCAGCCAAGCGGTGACGCAACGCATAAGCGCCTCGGCGTGACTCCGAGCGCACTTGCGGAGTGATGGGTGCCAACGGCGGGGTGTGGGGCAGGTTTTCAAAGCCAACCATGCGCACCACTTCTTCGACCAAGTCTTCTTCAATCTTGATGTCAAAGCGGTTGGGCGGTGCAGTGACAGATAGGGTGTCTGCATCCACCACGGCGACTTGCATACCCAGGCGCGTGAGGGCTTCAACGCATTGGGTTTGTGTCACGGGCATACCGATGATTTTTGATGCACGGCTCACGCGCAGCTGCACCGCAGGGTTGGTGGGCACGTTGACTTGGTTGTCTTCGATGGGGCCGGCTTCGCCGCCACAGATGGCCAATACCAGGTCGGTGATGCGCTCGATGTGGGTCACGACAGTGCTGGCGTCGACGCCGCGCTCGAAGCGATGCCCTGCATCGGTTGAGAAGTTGAAGCGGCGTGAGCGACCAGCAATGGACTCGGGCCACCAAAACGCCGCTTCGATGTAGACGTTTTGGGTGTCATCGGTCACGGCGGTGGCGTCGCCACCCATGATGCCAGCGAGGGACTCGACGGCCACCTCATCGGCGATCACGCCGACGTTCTCGTCGAGGGTGACGGTGTTGCCATTCAACAGCTTGAGCGACTCCCCTGCTTTGCCCCAACGCACGGTGAGGCCACCATGGATTTTGTCGAGATCAAAAATGTGCGAGGGACGACCCAGCTCAAACATGACGTAGTTTGAAATGTCGACCAATGGCGCAACCGCACGCTGACCGCAACGCGCCAAGCGGGCGACCATCCAGTCAGGCGTGACTGCTGTGGGGTTGATACCGCGCACGATGCGACCGGCAAAGCGACCACACAAATCAGGGGCGGCAATGGTGACGGGCAGTCGCTGGTCGTGTTGTGCCTGAATGGGGTTGATGGTGGGCTGCTTGAGCGGCGCACCGGTGATGGCGCTCAACTCTTGTGCAACGCCATAGACGCTCAGGCAATGCGCCAAGTTGGGCGTGAGCTTGAGCGTGAACAGCTGGTCATCGAGATTGAGGTAGGCGCGAATGTCTTGACCCACGGGTGCGTCAGCAGCGAGTTCGTACAAGCCATCGGGGGCGTCGATGTCGATACCCAGTTCGGTGTGGGAGCACAACATGCCGTGACTCTCAACGCCACGCAGCTTGCCGACCTTAATTTGAAACGGCTTGCCATCGGCACCGGGGGGCAACAACGCGCCCACGGTGGCACAAGGCACGCGAATACCCGGGCGCGCATTGGGCGCACCGCACACGATGGTGAGCGGTTCGGGCTCGCCAATTGACACTTGGCACACGCGCAAACGGTCGGCATCGGGGTGTTGCTCGGTGCTGAGAATTTCACCGACCACCACGCCAGAAAATGCGGGGGCTACCGGCGCCAACTCTTCGACTTCAAGGCCAGCCATGGTGAGGGCGTCAGCCAACTGCTGGGTATCGAGCGGCGGGTTACAGAACTCGCGCAACCAGGATTCAGGGAACTGCATGCTGTGATCTCAAATGCAAAAATTAATGGGGCAGGGTTGGCGCATGATGGGCTTATTGGAACTGGCTCAAGAAGCGCAGGTCGCCATCAAAGAACAGACGCAAGTCGTTCACGCCGTAACGCAGCATGGTGAGGCGGTCTGGGCCCATGCCGAACGCGAACCCGATGTAATGCTCGGGGTCCAGCCCCATGTTGCGCACCACGTTGGGATGTACTTGGCCGCAGCCGGCAACTTCAAGCCAGCGCCCTGCTAATGGGCCACTGGCGAATTGAATATCGACCTCGGCACTGGGTTCAGTGAACGGGAAAAAGCTGGGACGGAAACGCAGCACCAAGTCGTCTGACTCAAAGTAGGTGCGACAGAATTCGGTAAAGATGACCCGCAAGTCTTTGAAGCTGACGTTACGACCGATCCACAACCCCTCGCACTGATGGAACATGGGCGAGTGCGTGGCGTCGCTGTCCACCCGGTAGGTGCGACCGGGGGCGATGACGCGGATCTCAGGCATATCCTGCCCGGCGTCAATCAGGGCGCGGTATTTTTTGACGTGCTGTACCGCATGGCGAATTTGCATCGGGCTGGTGTGGGTACGCAGCAGGTTGGGCGCTTCGGCAGAGCCGCCTTCGACGTAGAAGGTGTCGTGCATGGAGCGCGCGGGGTGATCGGCTGGCGTGTTGAGGGCGGTGAAGTTGAACCAGTCTGATTCAATTTCGGGGCCGTCAGCGACGTCAAACCCCATTGAGTTAAAGATGGCTTCGATGCGCTCGATGGTTCGGCTAACGGGATGCAGACCACCGATGCCAGCTTGACGACCGGGCAAGGTGACGTCGAGGGCTTCCGCCTTCAACTGAATTTCGAGCTCAGCACGCGCCAATGCGGCACGGCGGTTTTGCAGCGCAGCCTCAATGGCTTGCTTGGCTTGGTTGATGACGGCACCTTGTGCCTTTTTTTCCTCGACGCTGAGTTTGGCGAGGCCTTTCATCAACTCGGTCACACGACCGCTTTTGCCCAGAAATTGTGCTTTCGCGTTCTCTAGGTCAGTAACTGTTGTGGCTTGTTCAAACTGAGCGGTTGCGGTCTGAACCAAAGCATCCAATTCATTCATTGGTTTCTCGACTTTGTCTGAGTAGAGCGATGGCGCTCGGGAGGTTGCGTGCGAAATGAAAAAGGGCTAGTGCTGTCGGCTGGTAAGCCAAGCGCTAGCCCTCATCTTTTGCACCGGGCCCACTTGCGAGGACCCGACTGGTCATCAAGCAGCCAGTTTGGCTTTCACTTGATCAACAATAACGGCAAAACCCGCTTTATCGTGCACAGCCATATCGGCCAACACTTTACGGTCAATCTCAATAGCCGCCTTCTTCAAGCCGTTAGCAAATTGGCTGTAGGTCATACCCAATTCACGCACACCGGCGTTGATACGGGCAATCCACAACTGACGGAACACGCGCTTTTTGTTGCGACGGTCACGGTATGCGTACTGACCCGCCTTCATTACCGCCTGTTTGGCGATACGGAAGACATTACCGCGACGACCGCGGAAACCTTTTGCAAGGGCTAATACTTTTTTGTGGCGGGCGCGAGCCGTAACACCACGTTTTACGCGAGGCATAGTTTTCTCCTAGTTCGTCGCTAAATCAAAGACCGGCGTATGGCAGAACCGCTGCGATGTTGCCTAAATCGGCCTTCGCAACATTGGTCGCACCACGCAAATGACGTTTAGCTTTAGTGGTCTTCTTGGTCAGAATGTGACGTTTGAAGGCTTGACCGCGTTTAACGGTACCACCGGGACGAACGCGGAAACGCTTTTTAGCCGCGCTCTTGGTCTTCATCTTGGGCATTTAAATGCTCCTCTTACATTGTGCTCGTGAGGCGCTGTGAACCTTCCACAGACTTGTTGGCCCCGAGACACTTTTTTTCAGGCCTTTCAGCCTGTATGTTTGCCAGTGCGGTGTCTTGCAACACCGCATCGGCAAATTTGAAACACTGCTCGGCTTACGCCTCCGCTGTGTCGCTGGTGGCGTCGGTCGCTGATTTCTCAGCGGCTGGTTTGCCACCACCTGGCTTTTTACGGCCTGGTGCAATCATCATGACCATTTGACGGCCTTCCAGCTTTGGAAACTGCTCGACAACGATCACATCTGCTAATTCGTCACGCAGACGATTCAGCAGGTCTAAACCCAACTGTTGGTGTGTGATCTCACGACCGCGAAACCGCAGCGTGATCTTGCACTTGTCACCGTCATCAAGGAAGCGACGAATGTTGCGAACCTTGATGTTGTAGTCACCGTCATCGGTACCGGGACGGAACTTAACTTCCTTAACCTCAATAACCTTCTGCTTCGATTTCGCTTCTGCGGCCTTCTTTTGTTCTTGGTATTTGAACTTGCCGTAGTCCATTAAGCGGCACACCGGTGGTGCTGCATTTGGAGAGATCTCCACCAAGTCCACATCCAACTCGCCAGCCATGTTCAACGCTTCTGCGATGGTCATGATGCCTAAGGGTTCGTTGGTTGGGCCGCTCACGCGGACCTCGGGGGCCATAATTTCACGGTTTAAGCGATGCTTTCGCTCTTCACGCTGGCGACGATCACGAAATTCGGTAGCGATGGTTCAATCCTTTTTGGCGGCATTCGCCGCATTCATTCGATAGCTTGGACGCGTTTCCTATGCGTGCCCTTGCCCCTTGTGGTTCAAAACGTTAAGACTTTTCGCTCACGGCTTTTGACACCAATTCAGCAAAGGCTTGGATAGACATCACACCCAAATCCTGGTTGCCGCGTGCACGCACAGCGACGGAGCCCGCAGCCATTTCCTTGTCGCCAACAACAGCGATATAAGGCACCTTCTGCAAGGCCCAACTGCGTATTTTAGCCGTAATTTTCTCGTTTCGGGTGTCTACCTCAGTCCTAAGCCCTTGATTGCGGAGCATTTTTGCAATTTCGCGACTGTAGTCACCCTGCGAATCGGTGATATTTAGGACGGCGACCTGGGTCGGAGCCAGCCAAGTTGGCAGGGCCCCCGCATGCTCCTCGATGAGGATGCCGATGAAGCGCTCAAGGCTTCCCACAATCGCCCGGTGCAGCATCACCGGGCGGTGGCGGGCGCCGTCTTCACCCACGTACTCGGCGTCCAGACGCTCGGTCATGAAGAAGTCCACCTGCATGGTGCCGCACTGCCACTGGCGACCGATGGCGTCTTTCAGGGTGTATTCGATCTTGGGGCCATAGAAGGCACCGTCGCCGGGTGAGACCTCGAATTCGCAGCCTGAGCGGCGCAGGCTCTCCATGAGGGCGTGCTCGGCTTTGTCCCAACTTTCGTCAGAGCCAATGCGCTGTTCGGGGCGCGTCGCGACCTTGTAGATGATGTTGTTGAAGCCAAAGTCTTTGTAGACTTTTTGCAACAAGGTGGTGTAGGTCTCGCACTCGTTGAGGATGTCGTCTTCGGTACAGAAGATGTGGCCATCGTCTTGGGTGAAAGCGCGCACCCGCATGATGCCGTGCAAGCCGCCTGTGGGCTCGTTGCGGTGGCATTGGCCAAACTCGCCGTAGCGCAGTGGCAGGTCACGGTAGCTTTTGATGCCCTGCTTGAAGATCTGGATGTGACCCGGGCAGTTCATGGGCTTGAGGGCGTACTCGCGCTTTTCACTCTCGGTGGTGAACATGTTGTCGCGGTACTTATCCCAGTGGCCGGTTTTTTCCCACAGGCCTTTGTCCAGAATCTGGGGGCCCTTGACTTCCATGTAGCCGTTGTCGCGATAGACCGCGCGCATGTATTGCTCAACTTCTTGCCACAGCGTCCAACCTTTGGGGTGCCAGAACACGGTACCGGGAGAGTGCTCATCGATGTGGAACAGGTCGAGCTCGCGGCCCAACTTGCGGTGGTCTCGCTTTTCGGCCTCTTCCAACATGGTGAGGTACTGTTGCAACTCGTCTTTCGTGGCCCAAGCGGTGCCATAAATGCGTTGCAGCATTTCATTGCGGTGGTCACCACGCCAGTAGGCGCCCGCCACTTTCATCAGTTTGAAATGCTTGAGTTTGCCGGTGCTCGGGACGTGGGGGCCACGGCACAAATCCTCAAAACCACCCTCGCTGTAGAGGCTCACGGCTTGATCCGCGGGGATGCTGCCGATGATTTCAGCCTTGTAGGCCTCGCCCATTTGTTTGAAGTGTTCAACCGCCTCATCGCGAGGCAGCACGCGGCGCACCACGGGCTCGTCTTTGGCCGCCAGCGCGGTCATGCGCTTTTCGATTTCCACCAGATCTTCGGGGGTGAAGGGGCGCTTGTAGGCAAAGTCGTAATAGAAGCCGTTTTCGATCACGGGGCCAATCGTGACCTGTGCATCCGGGAACAGCTCTTTAACGGCGTAGGCCAGGAGGTGGGCGGTGGAGTGGCGTATGAGCTCCAAGCCTTCGGCATCTTTAGCGGTCACGATGGCGAGGCGGGCATCGGTCTCGATCCGGTAGCTGGCATCCACCAATACCCCATCGACTTTGCCACCCAGCGTCGCTTTGGCCAACCCCGTGCCAATCGAGGCAGCAACCTCGGCAACCGTTACGGCTTGATCGAATTGACGGACGGCGCCGTCAGGGAGCGTGATATGAACAGTCATGGGTTTTGTGCGGTCGGGCAGAAGCCAAAACCCACTATTTTAGCGGCTACCGCGTCCGCTTCGGGAGAACTACTTGGCCAGTTGGCGCGCTAAAAAGTCCAAGCGGTCTTGGCCCCAGTAGAGTGCACCGGCGCAGACATACGTCGGCGAGCCAAAAACGCCAGTTGCCAGTGCCTCGTCGGTGTTGGCTTGGAAACGGGCCAACGTCGCCTCGCTTTGTGCGGCGACCATGAGGCTGTCGGGCAACTGCCGCTCATGGAGTTTGCGCTGCAAGAGCTCGTCGTCGTTGATGTTTTCCTCATTTACCCAGACGGCACGCAGCAGGTCACCAGCGAAGGCCATGGCGGTGGCGTCGCCATGCGCCAGTTGCACTGCCACGATGAGGGTACACGCTCGGTCGCCCGGCACGGGGAAGAAACGGGGCTGAATATTGATAGGGATAGCCAGGGCTTCGCTGAAGCGCTTCAGCTCGACCAAACGATAGGCTTGTCGCTGTGGCGCACGTTGCCCCAGTGGCAGGCCACCAGACGCAGGGAAAATTTGCCCGCCCAAATCGATCGGCTTGATGCGAATTTCAGCGCCATGTTGCGCGGCAAGTGCCGCCAATCGGTCATGCCCAAAGTAAGTCCAGGGACTGTTGGGGACCATGAAGTAGTCGATTACGGGGGCCATGGGTGTGCGCGTGTCGTTGTTGAAATTGAGCCGCAAACGATAGCAGTGCCCGCCAGGAAAATCAAACCCAGTGAAACGCGTAGGTGACTTCGTCTATGTAAGTTTCTCCCGCGCGGATCACCGCGGAGGGGAAGTACGCGTGGTTTGGCGCGTCAGGGTAGCCCTGTGGCTCCAAGCAAATGCCGGCGCGCGGGCCATACACCTGCCCTGCTTTGCCTGCGTGTTTGGGCAGGCTGCCATCTAAAGCGCCACCGGTGTAAACCTGCAAACTCGGCGCGGCTGAGTAAACCGATAGCGCCAGCCCCGATGTGGCACCGATTAAGGTGGCTTGCAGGCGCGGACCTACCGCACGCTCGGGCCATACCCACGGCGCATCGAACCCCACACCCCCTTGACCATCGAGCCAACCCGGTTGCATGGCAAGCACGTCGCTGGTTCGCAAGTCAAAACGGGTACCGGCGACGGGAACAACCGCACCGGTCGGCAGTCGCTCGGCATCAAGCGCCAAAACAGCGGGGGCATCCACTTGCAGCCGATGCCCGTCGATGGCGCCACTGCCCGCGCCGTCTAAATTGAAGAATGCATGGCTGGTGAAGCTACCCACGGTATCGACCTCGAGTGCACGCGCCTCGAACCGAATGCGAATGGTCTGCGGCGCTTCGATGGCATAGGTCACCCGAAAATCCAAGTCACCGGGAAACCCATCAACCGATGAGCGAAACCGATGCGCCAACGTGACGCTGTGAGGTTGCTGTTCGACCACCTCAAACACCTGATGGCGCGTACCGCCGACGCCACCATGCAGGCAATGCGCGCCCTCGTTAGCGGGCAAGTGCCACCGCTGGCCATTGAGACTGAATTGCGCCTGCCGAATCCGGTTGGCATAGCGCCCAATGATGCACCCCATAGACAGCACGCCTTCCCGCACACCGTCACGGCTGTCAGCGCCTAACACCGCGTCAATGGGCGCGCCACTTGCATTGGGGATCAAGGCCTGCAACCAGCGCGCGCCCAACGTGCAGATGCCGATTGAGACCCCTGCGCCGCCTTCAAGATTGATCAGCGAGACGGGCTTGCCATCCACCGTGCCCGCGAATCGGCGCGCGTCGAGTGGCTGTGGCGCAGGACGCATCAGAGCGCGCCTTGCACGTTAACAAAGAGGCTGTAAATCGAATGTGAGCTGGCCATAAACAAGCGGTTGCGGTGACGCCCCCCGAAGCAGACATTGGCGCATCGTTCAGGCAAGTGGATGTGGCCAATGGGGCGACCATCACGGTCGAATACGCGTACACCATCGAGGTCTTCGAGATCGGCATCTAACTGACCCGAGCTGCCAAAACCCGCCCAGACATTGCCTTGTACGTCGATCGCGATGCCATCAAGCGCGCCATAGCAAGCGGGATCGATGTGCAGGCGCTTGTTGCTGAGGCGACCGTTGGGCCCGACGTCATAGGCCCACAGCAAGCGATGGGGCTCCGAGCGACTTTCGACCACGTA
>JBMTSM010000014.1:0-17804 GCA_049448275.1 Burkholderiaceae bacterium | reverse complement strand
CCGCCTGGCTTCGCTGCTGGTACGGTGGCCTTGGCCTTCGGTATTGCGGCCAGCTCATTGTTCCCCGCGATCCTGATGGGTATCTTCTCCAAGCGCATGAACAGCGCTGGTGCCATCGCCGGTATGGTTGCAGGCTTGAGTGCGACTTTGTTCTACGTGTTTGCCCACACCGGCATCATGTTCATCAAAGGCACCGAGTTTGTGGATTTGGTCGGCGGCAAGAACGGCTGGTTCGGCATTGAGCCCAACGCGATTGGTACCATCGGTGCGATTGTGAACTTCGTGGTTGCGTATGTGGTCTGTAAGGTCACAGCGCCACCACCTGAGCACATCCAAGAGCTGGTGGAATCGATCCGTATCCCCAAAGGTGCGGGTGCAGCAACTGGTCACTAAGCTCTGCTGGTGACGTGCACTGGGGCACCGCCCCGGTGCATCTAAAATAAAAAGCCCTGCAGCCTGTGCTTCAGGGCTTTTTTCTTGAAGGTATCTTTCCTTATGGCTATGCACGTATACGTGGATTTGATTCTCACGTGGATTCTTTTCTTAGCCCTGTTTCCGATGACCTTTGTTTGGTATCGACAGGCATGGCGCATCGCCGTGAAGCGCGACTTTTCAACGGTGGCATTAAAAGGTGGCGAGTCGCCTCCAAACCCTGCGAAATTTGCACCGTTTGCGTTAGGGCTCAACTTAGTCGCCGCAACCGTGACGCTCAGTGTGATCATCGGCGTGGTTTCCGCGACGTTGCCCAAAGATGAATGGACGGCAATGGCGGGCGTCACCATCTGGTGCAAATTGATTTTTAACTATGCGATCAGCCGGCATGCGCACCTAGGGGTCAAGAGCGCGCGTAAATTGGCGAAAGAGCGTGAGCTTGAAGAGAAAAAGGCCAAGGCGTTGGCCGACCAGGCAGCCCAAATAGCTGCCGAGCGCGACGCCCAGCGCCGGGCTGATACCGAGGCTCGTTAAAAACCTTGACCAGAAGTCATGTCTTGGAGGATGGTGGTCGCGATCTCTTCGATAGATTTCGTGGTCGTCGACAGCCAGCGTATGCCCTCACGGCGCATCATTGATTCAGCCTCATGGACTTCATAGCGACAGTTTTCTAGGCTGGCGTACTTCGAGTTGGGTCGTCGTTCGTTGCGGATCTCGCTCAGGCGATCCGGCTGAATAGTCAGGCCGAAGATCTTCTTTTTGAAGGGCATCAACGCTGGCGGCAATTCACGGCGCTCAAAGTCTTCTGGGATGAGGGGATAGTTGGATGCCTTCAGGCCGTATTGCATTGCCAGGTAGAGCGAGGTCGGCGTCTTACCGCTGCGGCTGACCCCGATCAAAATCACATCGGACCCGGCCAAATCCCGGTTGCTCTGGCCGTCATCATGCGCCAGGGAGAAATTAATGGCCTCCATGCGATCATGGTAGGCCTTTGATTGCGCGACATCAGAAAAACGACCGACTCTGTGGTTGGATTTGACACCCAGCTCCGACTCTAACGGTTCAACGAAGGTGCCAAACATATCGAGTAACTTGCCCTTGCAGCTGCTCTTGATGACGTCCAAAACTTCCGCATTGACGAGTGTCGAGAACACAATGGGCCGTGTCCCTTCGACTTCAGCGGTATTGTTGATTTGTCTGACGATTTGGTGGGCCTTATCGACCGTATCGACGTAAGGTAAACGCACTCGCCGAGCGTCAATGTTGAATTGCGCGAGGATCGCGTTACCAAATGTTTCTGCGGTGATACCTGTACCATCCGAGACAAAAAATACGGTTATGTTGTGCATAAATCGATTTAAATCAGGCGGTTACGTCCGTTTTATAGCGGCGAGTAGCTGCGGGAGTAGAGGGCGTTTTGCAAGATTGGCGTGGGATTCAGCCACTACAATTAATGCATTCCGCATCCAGCCCGATCATGGTAACAAGAAGAACACCAAAACCTTGTTTGCTGCTGTCACTGCGACACCGCATTTTTAACTTTGTGGAGTCTTGTGTATGTCTGAATCTAAGCAATCAGAAAGGTTTAGTCCAACTGCGTTAGTCGTACCTTTTGAGCAGTTACGAAACAGCGATGTCGAAGCGGTGGGGGGTAAGAACGCCAGTTTGGGCGAGATGATTTCCCAGCTGCCTGATGGCGTGAGGGTGCCGACGGGCTTTGCAACGACGGCTCACGCGTTCCGCGCTTTCCTGGCTCATGATGGCTTGGTCGAGAAGATCAACGCACGTTTGAACGCCCTGGATGTCGAGGACGTGCGCGCGCTGGCACAGGCTGGCGCAGACATTCGCGCAATGGTCGAAGCGCAGCCTTTCCCTGCCGATTTAGAGGCAGACATACGCGCGGCGTTTCAAACACTTGCGGGTGATAATTTGCAGGCGAGTTTTGCCGTACGCTCCTCTGCCACGGCCGAGGACTTGCCTGACGCGTCATTCGCGGGTCAACAGGAGACTTTCCTGAACGTCGTTGGTATCGACGATGTACTTCACAAAATGAAGGAAGTGTTCGCGTCGCTGTACAACGACCGCGCCATCAGTTACCGGGTTCACAAGGGTTTCGCCCACGCAGATGTGGCGCTCAGCGCCGGTGTGCAGCGCATGGTCCGTTCGGATTTGGGCGCCGCTGGTGTCATGTTCACGATTGATACCGAGTCTGGATTTGAAGACGTGGTGTTCATCACTTCAAGCTATGGTTTGGGCGAGACGGTGGTGCAGGGTGCCGTCAACCCAGACGAATTTTACGTCCACAAGCCCATGCTCAAGGCGGGGAATAAGGCGGTGATTCGTCGCAACCTGGGCTCTAAGCTGATTCAAATGGTGTTCAGTTCTGCCGAAGAAAAAGCGGCCTCTGGCAAGTTGGTGAGGACTGAGGATGTACCTGTTGAATTGCGTAACCGCTACAGCTTGACCGATGACGAGGTTATGCAGCTGGCGCACTATGCAACGGTCATCGAGGCGCACTACGGTCGTCCTATGGATATTGAGTGGGGGAAAGACGGCACCGATGGGCAGATATATATCCTGCAAGCCCGTCCCGAAACGGTCAAGAGCCAGGCCAAGGGCAAAGTTGAGCAACGTTATACGTTGATGGGCAAGAGCCAAGTCTTGGCCTCCGGTCGTGCAATTGGTCAGAAAATTGGCGCCGGCCCGGTTCGCTTGGTCGACGACATCGCCGATATGGATAAAGTTCAGCCGGGTGATATCTTGGTGACGGATATGACCGATCCCAACTGGGAGCCCGTCATGAAACGGGCGAGTGCGATCGTGACCAATCGTGGCGGGCGGACCTGTCACGCCGCCATCATTGCCCGCGAGTTGGGCATCCCCGCCGTGGTGGGGTGTGGGGACGCGACTGAGCGACTGGTTGATGGATCGCTTGTCACCGTCAGTTGTGCGGAGGGCGACACAGGCAATATATACGAGGGGTTGCTCGAAACAGACGTATCAGAAGTTCAGCGAGGTGAGATGCCCGAACTCGATGTGAAGATCATGATGAATGTGGGTAATCCCCAGTTGGCGTTCGATTTCTGTCAGCTGCCCAATGCGGGCGTGGGGTTGGCGCGGTTGGAGTTCATCATCAACAACAACATCGGTGTACATCCCAAGGCCATCTTAGATTACCCACACATTGATACTGACCTGAAAAAGGCTGTGGAGTCGGTCGCACGAGGCCACGCATCCCCCCGGGCCTTTTATGTTGACAAAGTGGCCGAAGGGGTCGCCACCATTGCTGCGGCTTACTGGCCTAAGCCGGTTATCGTGCGTTTGTCTGACTTCAAGTCCAATGAATATCGCAAGCTGATCGGCGGTTCACGCTATGAGCCTGATGAAGAGAACCCCATGTTGGGTTTTCGCGGTGCGTCACGTTACATCAGTGCTGATTTCGGCGAGGCGTTCGCTATGGAATGTGAGGCACTCAAGCGCGTTCGCGACGAGATGGGCCTTACCAACGTGCAGCTAATGGTGCCCTTTGTGCGTACGTTGGGACAGGCCAAAGCGGTCACAGAATTACTGGCCACCAAAGGTTTGAAGCGCGGTGAGAACGCGTTGAAGATCATCATGATGTGTGAGGTACCCAGCAACGCTATATTGGCGGATGAATTCCTGGCCTATTTCGACGGCTTCAGCATTGGCTCAAACGACCTCACGCAGTTGACTTTGGGGCTGGATCGAGACTCAGGCCTCGAGCTGTTGGCGGCAGACTTTGATGAGCGTGACCCAGCCGTCAAAGCGATGCTCACGCGAGCGATCGATGCCTGCCGCAAGCAAGGTAAATACGTGGGTATCTGTGGTCAGGGACCCAGTGACCATGCCGATTTTGCGGAGTGGTTGGTGGCCGCCGGTATCAACTCCATCTCTTTGAACCCCGATACTGTGGTTCAAACGTGGAAGCGACTGGCGGGCCAGTAACGTCACGCTTGCGTATGCAACAACCGGCAGGCACTAGGGGATTTGACCGTGCCACGTGGGCGGTCAGCCTCCTGGCTTTGGGGCTCGTCATCGCATGGCTTGCCGTCAGCGGTTGGTTGCTGTTAGCCGCGCTACCCGCTGAAGATGCACAACCGCTGAGCGTCCTGTTGGCCCGCGTGTGGGAGTCCCATAGTATTTTGGTGTTGGTGTGCAGTTTCTCTGGGTTTATCAGCATTGTTTTTGCGGTTCGTTACATTCGACTTCGCTATCTGACCGCGATATCCCGATTGGTTGAGCAATTGGCCATGGCGGTGCGCGCGGAGCGCCTGGTCACGCTACCGGTTGAGGGCGGACGCTCACAAAAATCGTTGGCCCGCGCGGCCAACGCTTTGCTGCAAGAGCGCGACACCCTGCGTCACCAGGTGCAGACCGTTATTGAAGAGTCAACCGCCCAGCTGGCGACCGAGCGCAATCAGTTGGCGACGCTGATGGCGGAACTCAAGCAAAGTATCGTGGTTTGTAACGCCTACGGTCAGGTGTTGTTGTTCAATGCGCGGGCGCGTGAGTTATTGAGCGGCGGTGAATTACCCCTTCAGGTCGGGCGATTGGTCACCCAGTGGGTTGACTTGGATCTGATGCGACACGCGCAAGGTATTTTGTTGGCTCAGGTGGCTCGGTTAGCCGGCCAAACGGCAACGGAGTTTGTATGGCTAACGGATCGCGGCACCATGCTGCGAGTTCACATGACAGCCATTACAACGCGCAATACGACTGCAGTAGCCACGCCAACGGTAACTGGCTACGTCCTGATGATTAACGACGTGTCCGCCGAGCAGGCGCTCCAAAGTCAACGTGAAGCCTGGCTTTATGAGCTGACTGATTTTTCCCGTGCACGACTCAGCAGTATCAAGTCGGCAATTGATGCCCTGCAACACCCGGACATATCCGAAGCGGCGCGCAAGCCCTTACGGGCACAAATTCAAGCTGATGTCGGCTTATTCAGCGAGCAATTACGTAAAGCAGGCGCGAGAGCTGTAGCTGATTTGATTCGACCTTGGCCGTTGCAACAGATGACTGCTGGCGATTTTTTGAGTGTCACTGCCAGACAAATCCAATCATGGCTGCGCGTTCGCGTCATCGTAGAGACCATGGAGGAGGACCAGGTCCTCGAGGTTGACAGTTACTCGCTGATGCAGGCGCTCGCGCATTTGTCAGCGTGTTTGGTGGATGCGTTCGCGTTGCGTTACTTGACCCTGCGAATCGCTAGCGTCGATGGGCAGGCGAACTTGGATTTGGTGTGGACGGGTCATGTGATGAGCACCGAGACCGCGATGAGCTGGGAGCTTGACCCCATGGTGGTCGAGTCCGGGCATGTCGCCATGTCCGTGCGTGATGTGGTGACCCGTCACAAAGCGCAGCTGTTATTTGACCGCGCATCAACCCGTGACGAGTCGTTTTTTCGTTGGCAATTGCCGTTACCCAGCCCAGCCCAGCCAGCTACGGTCACGGCGTCAACCGCTGCGACGGCATGGCCAGCACCGTCGATTCATGCGGCGGCTCGCCCGGAGTTTTTTGACTTCGATCTATTCCGTATGACGCCCGCTAGCGGCGTTTTGGCTGATCAGTCGCTTGCGTCGCTCACGTATACCGTTTTTGATACCGAGACGACCGGTCTGAATCCCTCCCAGGGGGATGAGATTATCCAAATTGGTGCGGTGCGCATCGTGGGTAACAAGTTGCGCACGTCAGAAGTGATGGATCAATTGGTGAATCCGAATCGGTCCATTCCTAAGGCAGGTATCGTCATTCACGGCATCACCCCTGATGATGTGCGTGACGCACCTGCGATTGGACCGGTGCTAAAGCAGTTCAAAGTATTTGCAGCTGACTCTGTGCTGGTTGCGCACAACGCAGCGTTTGATATGCGGTTTCTGGAATTAAAAGAGGCCTCGACGGGGACGCGATTTGACCAACCCGTGCTCGATACCCTGCTGTTGGCGGCAGTCGCCTTGCCTGAGCAACCAACACACGGTCTCACAGCATTGGCTCAGCATTTAGGTGTCCCCGTGGCCGATCGGCATCATGCACTGAGTGATGCGCTCATGACTGGAGAAATTTTCTTGAAGCTGCTGCCGCTACTGGCCGAGCAAGGCATTACAACCTTGCAGCAAGCGCTGGATGCATCGAAAGAGACTTATTACGCGCGCTTGGCTTATTAGGCCAAGCGGTTAGCTTGGTAGCGATGTGCCAAAGCCTCCTGCAGTTGCCTGATGGTTTTAAACGCGTGGTGGATGCGTATATTTTCGAAGTTCGACAGGCTGTTAAGTCGCAAGTAATTGTCCGCCGCTTCCCCGCGTTTGGTTTGCGCCGCTTGATGTTGTATGCGCAGTTTGCCGAGGTAGGCCAGGGTGTCGCGCAGGTCATGTGCACTGGCGCGGCTGACAGCGACGTTGTGGTCAGCCGCTAGTAAACGGTCATAGGTGTTGCTGCTGGGAATGCCCTCAGCCAGCGCATAGACCCGGGCCAAGTCAACAATAGGCACGATCGCGTTATGCTTCAAATTGATCGATTTGGGATGGCGCTTGGCCTGATTCCAACTCAAGCCACCCCACCAATTAAGCGCGGGGCGGTGGGTGAGGGCGTTGGCGACCATGTGTGACAAAAAGATCCCGTTTTTCTGGGCAAGTGGGAAGACCGCTTCTTGCAATGATTGAAAAAGACTGGCGGTCCCGCCGATGAACCTGAGATCGAAAAATACGCAAGTCAGCATCAAGGCGTTCGGGTCTGGTTGCGTGATCCAACGCTCAAAGTATTTTTGCCATTGGCTTAAAGTGACCCTCCACTGGGGATTAACAGCCATCATGTTCCCAGGGCAGTAAACGTAACCGCAGGCGTTCAGACCATCGCATACAAACGTTGAGAGTGCCTTGAAGTAGGCACCATGAGTGGCCTCTTCAAACGAATCATCCAATATCAAACAATTGTCTTGATCGGTTTTGGCGGTTTGTTCGAGCCGCCCTTGGGAGCCAGCAGCCACCCATGCGTAAGGCACCGGCGGCGGCCCAAGCTGCCGGTGCGCCATGGCCAGCAGCTGGTTCGTCGTTGCGTCAGTTATCGCTGTCATGATATGGCCCACGCTGTATGCCGATGCATCCGCGTTGGCCAAGCTTTGCTGCAGGGTAGCCGTGTTTGCCGTCGCCGCAACTAAACCGTCTAAATCATGTTGACGGCGGATACTGTTCGCCAAGGCGACGGGGGATGTATTTTGCGTCTGCATGATCGAGGTCGCCGTGATCACACCGATGGGTTTACCGTGACGCAGGATCGGCAGGTGATGAATGTGATTGCGGGTCATCGTGACCAAACCCTCAAAAACAGTCGCTGTCGCTTCGATGCTTTGCGGGGTCAGCGTGGCGATAGTTTTAATCTGCGCATCGGTCGGGTGCCCCTTCGCAACGGCGCGGTTACGAAGGTCACGATCCGTGACAATCCCCGTCAGTTCACCATCTGTAGTCAACAGCAGACACGACACATCGTGGGCCTTCATCTGTAAGGCCGCCGCTTCGATGCTGGCATCGGGTGAAATTTCCACCGGGGCACGGGTGATCAAGTCCGCGACGGGTTGGGTCAGGTGGTTCAACTCACTTTGGCTCATTTGACGACTCACCTTTCAGGGGGCAGCGTCGCATGTCACCGGTAATTTCGGTATGCGGATCGCTTTTAATAAAGTTTACACTTCAACTCGAAACAGCTTGTGTAACGGCACAGGCAGGCTGCGGACGCGCGGAAGGGCCTCAATGCAAACAACAGAATCAATGGCGGAAACGCATATTCGACACGCGACACACAGCCACTGGGTGCGATTGAAGCGGTTGACATTCGGTTTACTGCTGCTGTGGGTTATGGTCACGTTTGTCGCAATTTATTTTTCGCGAGACCTCACGTTCAGCTTCTTGGGGTGGCCGTTCAATTACTGGATGGTGGCGCAAGGCAGTCTCTTGGTCTATCTGGTGATTACGATGATCTATGCCTGGCTCGCGGGTCGATTGGATCGTCGATACGATGTTCATGAGGTGACTCGCGAATGAAAGAGTCTCCGCACCAGCCAGCGCCGGGCGGGGAGGGCAGTCGGCTGTGGTTGAGCCGTCTCAACGGGCTGTATCTGCTTTACACGTTGGCGTTCCTTTCATTGGTCGCCACACTTTGGTTTTTTGAAACACTCGGCTTATCGCGCGAGTGGATCGGTTTCATCTTTTTGTTCGTAACCATTGGTGTCTACGCCACAATCGGTTTGTTGTGCCGTACAACCGATGCGAATGCTTACTATGTCGCGGGTCGCAGCGTACCCCCAGCATACAACGGCATGGCGATCGGTGCGGATTGGATGTCGGCGGCCAGCTTCATCGGTCTGTCAGGGACCCTCTATTTGACGGGTTACAGCGGCATGGCATTTGTTCTGGGATGGACTGGCGGTTATTGTTTAGTGGCGCTCTTCTTGGCCCCTTACCTGCGCAAGTTTGGGCGGTTTACCATCCCGGATTTTTTAGGCGCACGTTACGGCGGTGTTGCCCCGCGCTTAGTGGGGGTGTTCGCGGTCATATTGGTGTCGTTTACGTATGTGGTCGCGCAAATTTACGGCGTCGGGCTGATTGCCTCGCGACTGGCTGGAGTGGCGTTCGAGCTTGGCGTCTTCTTGGGTCTTGGTGGCATCTTGGTGTGCTCTTTTTTGGGTGGAATGCGGGCAGTGACTTGGACCCAGGTGGCCCAGTACATTGTGCTCATCATTGCGTTCATGATGCCAGTGGCGTGGTTGTCGATTCAACAAACGGGAAACCCGTTGCCGCAACTGAGCTACCAAACACAACTCGCGGCAGTAACCGCGCGAGAGCAGGTGCTCATCGATGACCCGAGTGAGTTGGCGGTGCAAGCGCACTACGCTAACCAGGTATTGGTGCTGCATCAGCGCTTGGCTACGCCGGGACCTGCTTTGCAGCAATTGCGGCAAGAGGCGGAGGCCGGAGTGCAAGCCGCCCGTTCACGGCGAGCCCCCATCAGTGAGCAACTGGCTGCTGAGCGCCTGCTGGCTAACGTACCCCGGACGGTTGAAGGGGCCGTTGCGAAATGGCAAGCTGATCTGGCGATCGCGCAGCGCAAGGCGCGGCCCCTTAATGGGATGCCGCGTCATGCCCAGCCCTTTGCCGGTGATCCCAACGGCGATCCCATTGCGCAAGATGCATTTGAGACCTCTCGCCGAAATTTCATGGCTCTGGTCTTCTGTTTGGTGTTTGGCACGGCGGCGTTGCCACACATTCTGGCGCGGTTCTACACCACCCCAGGGGTCCATCAAGCGCGGCAGTCTGTGGTATGGGCGCTGATCTTCATTCTTTTGCTGTATCTGAGCGCCCCCGCGTTGGCGGTGATGGTGAAGTATGAAATATTCAATGGCTTGGTGGGGTCGACATACAACGATCTGCCGAGCTGGGTTTTTGCATGGAGCAAAGTGGATCCTGGCCTGTTGTCTGTGCAAGACGTGAACGGGGATGGCCGTGTGCAGCTGAACGAACTCAGTATCGGGTCTGACATCATCGTCCTAGCCACGGCAGAAATTGCAGGTATGCCATACGTGGTGGCTGGTCTCATTGCGGCCGGCGCGCTGGCGGCCGCGTTATCCACCGCCGATGGGTTGTTGTTGACGATTGCGAATGCCTTGAGCCACGACGTTTATTTCGCGCTCATCGATCCCAAAGCCAGTACGGCTCGCCGTGTGACGATCTCCAAGATGTTGTTATTGGTGGTGGCCTTGGCGGCGGCCTACGTTGCGGCACAAAAGCCGGGAAACATCCTTTTTCTGGTGTCTGCGGCGTTTTCGTTGGCAGCATCGGCATTTTTTCCGGTCTTGGTGCTTGGTATTTTCTGGAAGCGGGCGAACGCAGCAGGCGCGCTTAGTGGGATGCTGGCGGGATTGTTAGTCACAATGTATTACATGGTGACCACGCAGCCCTGGTTGCGCGGGGTGTTTGGGGTGGAGGGGCCGGTGGAGCTTTGGTGGGGAATCGAGCCGATTTCCGCGGGTCTGTTCGGCGTACCGGTTGGCTTTATCGTCTTGGTTGTCGTGAGTTTGTTGACGCCACCGCCACCCGCAGGGGTTCAGCGTTTGGTGGAGTCATTGCGCTACCCCCGCGCTGATGCGTCGCCTTGACGCTGCCGACAGTCTGTCGTGACGCTCGGGATCGATGGCGATTGCCTAGATTTCGGGCTATAATTGCGGGCTAACCTTGCCACACCCTGTGTTGACGCTCAGGGGTGGTTGTCTTAATCCACAAGGAGAAATGATGCGTCATTACGAAATCGTTATGTTGGTCCACCCCGACCAAAGCGAGCAAGTTCCAGCAATGCTGGAGCGCTACAAAAGCTCGATTACAAACGCGGGTGGCAAGATTCACCGCGAAGAAGATTGGGGCCGTCGTCAGTTGGCTTACCAGATCAACAAACTGACAAAAGCCCATTACGTGTGCTTGAACATTGAAGCTGACCAATCAGTGGTCGCTGAACTCGAGCATGCATTCAAGTTCAATGATGCCGTTTTGCGCCATATGACTGTTGTTAAGAAGAAAGCTGAAACAGCACCCTCTGCAATGATGAAGTCTGTCGAGCGCGAAGAAGCTCGCAAGAGCCAACAGCAGGAGGCCGCCGCCTAATTAGGCCCCGAAGCGATGTCTGCGTCGATCAACCAGTTTGATCTCAACGCCAGCATAGAGACGCTTGAAACCCTCAGGTACAGCCCCGCCGGGCTTGCAATCCTCGACTTGTGGTTACTCCATGAAAGTCGTGCGAAAGAAGCTGGCGTTGAACGGGTTGTTAATCTAAGGATGAAAGCCGTTGCGTTTGGCGCTGTGGCCCAAACGCTCTCTAAGCAAGATCTTAAAGCCGCGTTCCGATTCAAGGGCTTTTTGAACACATCGCGAAATGGCAAAGGCGTCGTATTTCATATCCAAGAATTGCACAACTAGTCTGCATCTCTAACAAAAGGAAAGCTCATCATGGCTGCACCACGTAAAAAATTTGATCCCAAACGCAAGCGCAATACACAATCTTTGTTGTTCAAGCGTAAGCGTTTCTGCCGCTTCACTGTTGCCGGTGTTGAAGAAGTGGACTACAAAGACATCGACACCCTGCGTGACTTCATCGCGGAAAACGGCAAGATCATTCCTGCCCGTTTGACCGGTACGCGCGCGATTTACCAGCGTCAGGTCACAACCGCCATCAAGCGTGCACGCTTCTTGGCTCTGATGCCCTACACCGACCAGCACCGCGTCTAAGGAGACCTGAGTCATGCAAATTATTCTTTTAGAAAAAATCGTGAACCTCGGCGCCTTGGGCGACGTGGTCAAAGTCAAAGATGGTTACGCTCGTAACTTCTTGATCCCCTCAGGCCGTGCGCGCCGCGCCACCGCAGCTGCAATCGCCGAGTTCGAAGCCCGTCGCGCTGAATTGGAAAAAGCGGCTGCTGAGAAGCTGGCTGCTGCACAAGCGGTTGCCGACAAGATGGCTGGAGTGGTCGTTGTTGTCTCGCAAAAGGCAGGTGTTGATGGCCGCTTGTTCGGTTCAATCACCAACCACGACATCTCTGTCCAGCTGTCAGCACAAGGATTCGATGTGCCCAAAGCGCAGATTCGTATGCCCAACGGCCCCCTCAAGGCGGTCGGCGAGTACACGGTCAGCGTGGCACTGCACACCGATGTGCAATTGGAGCTTGCTGTCAAAGTTGACGGCGAAGCTGCCTAAATCGGTCAGTTAACCCCTCCGGGGGACTTGTGCCAAAGCCGCCTTCGGGCGGCTTTATTTTTGCTTGCTCCCGTAGCGGCCGTTATCCACGTCTTTCCCCAATTAATTCACGGCTTTTACAGCTCTTTTTGCACAGTGTTATCCACAGCGACTGGCGCGCTGGGTATTAATATGGAAGTCTACAAACGACTCTCCGCAAGACAATAAAACCTCATGGAATTTGACGAATTAAATCCGATAGATGACGGAATGGACGATGGGGGGCAATTCGCCGCCCATGATCGCCAGGTCGCGCAATTACGCGTTCCACCGCATTCGTTGGAAGCCGAGTCGAGCGTGTTGGGGGGCCTTCTCCTTGATAACAGCGCATGGGACCGAGTGGCCGACTTGCTGCACGAGGACGACTTCTACCGCTACGAGCATCGCCTCATCTTTGGTGCCATCCACACGCTTGTAAATGGTGCCAAGCCGGCTGACGTGATCACGGTTCATGAACACTTACAAACACAGGGTAAAGGCGCAGAAGTCGGTGGTCTGACCTACCTGAATAATCTAGCCCAGTACGTCCCCAGCGCTGCGAATATTCGCCGTTACGCAGAAATTGTGCGCGAGCGAGGCGTATTGCGGAAATTGGTCGCTGCAAGCGATGAGATCGCGACCAATGCATTCAACCCCCAGGGCAAAACCGTCGCTCAGGTTTTGGATCAAGCGGAGCAAAAAATCTTCCAGATAGGGGAGGAAGGCTCGCGCATGAAGCAGGGCTTTCAAGGCATGGACCAACTGGTCGTTGACCTGCTAGACCGCGTTCAAGAGATGGCGGATAACCCCAACGACATCACTGGAGTGCCGACGGGATTTATCGATTTAGACCGCATGACATCTGGCTTGCAGGCTGGCGACCTCGTGGTTTTGGCCGCTCGTCCATCCATGGGGAAAACGGCCTTTGCGATTAACATCGCGGAGCATGTAGCGCTCAATGAGGGCTTACCCGTCGCGGTCTTTTCGATGGAAATGGGAGCCTCTCAATTGGCCGTGCGTATTGTTGGCTCAATTGGGCGTATTCACCAAGGGCACCTGCGGACCGGTAAGTTAACGGATGAAGAGTGGCCCCGCCTCACCGAGGCTATTGAACGTTTACGAACGGTCTCGTTGCACATCGACGAGACCGCAGGTCTGACGCCAAGTGAGCTGCGTGCCAACGCGCGCCGCCTGGCGCGCACGTGCGGTAAGTTGGGACTGATTGTGGTCGACTACTTGCAATTGATGTCGGGCTCAAAATCCGACGGCGAGAACCGCGCGACGGAATTGGGTGAAATTTCGCGGGGATTGAAAATGCTGGCGAAAGAGCTTCAGTGCCCGGTTATCGCTTTGTCACAGCTCAACCGAAGCGTGGAGCAACGCACCGATAAACGTCCCATGATGAGTGATTTGCGTGAGTCAGGTGCGATCGAGCAGGATGCTGACATCATCATGTTCATTTATCGCGACGAGTACTACAACAAAGAAACCACTAAAGACCCCGGCGTTGCGGAGATCATCATCGGTAAACAGCGCAATGGTCCGACCGGTACCGTGCGACTAACTTTCTTGAATCACTTAACGCGATTCGAGAGCCTGGCCCACTCAGGCGACGATTTCTAGCGTGTGTGGGCAGCTTCAGCGCTGTCCGATTAGCCAAGCGATCAGTGCGACGAGCGCAATCGCAAGCACCAGAACCATCCAAGAGGTCTGTCGCTGCCGTTGACGCAGGCGCTCTATCTCGGCGATGAGTTGCATCTGGGTGGTAGCCAAGCGTTCAATGGTTTCCAGTGCCACAACTTGCTCTTGACGCCACTGGGTGAGCATGGCCTTGGTGATATGGACTTCACCGCTGGCATCAACGGTGGGTTCAGCCTGATTCTCTTTACGCTTTTGGAGCAACGCACGAGCGGCTTTGACCGCTTGCGGCGTTGCTTCAATGACATCGCCCCACGGGACTAACTTCAGAGCAGTTAACCAACCAATCGCCATGAGGCTACCTCACAGGACATCGCTGGCAAAGTCTGCCAAGCGTGACCGTTCCCCACGCGCCAAGGTGATATGCCCGCCGTTAGACCACCCCTTGAATCGGTCGACCACATAAGTCAATCCTGAGGAGCCTTCGGTCAGGTAGGGCGTATCAATTTGCGCAAGGTTGCCCATGCAAATCATTTTCGTCCCTGGGCCTGCGCGCGTTATCAGCGTTTTCATCTGCTTAGGGGTGAGGTTTTGAGCCTCATCAATGATCACGAACTTGTTCATGAAGGTGCGTCCTCGCATGAAGTTCATGCTCTTCACCTTGATGCGTGAGCGAATGAGTTCATTGGTAGCGGCTCGGCCCCACTCACCCGCGCCAGTGCCATCACCCTTTGCGAGGAATTCGAGGTTGTCGTCAAGTGCGCCCATCCAGGGTCCCATTTTTTCTTCTTCAGTCCCCGGAAGAAAACCGATATCTTCGCCCACAGATACTGTGGCACGCGTCATGATGATTTCCGTGTATCGGCGGTCATCGAGTACCTGCGTGAGACCGCTGGCCAGCGCAAGCAATGTTTTTCCGGTTCCGGCGGTACCAGTGAGGGTGATGAAGTCAATTTCGGGGTCCATCAAGAGGTTGAGGGCGAAGTTTTGCTCACGGTTTCGACTGGTCACGCCCCATGCAGCATTTTTTTGGTGTCCGAAATCACGCAAGGTTTTGAGTACCGCGGACTTATCTCTGATCTCGGTGACACGGGCATACAGCGATGGTTCGCCAGGGATCTCAAAATAGACAAACTGGTTGATGTAAAACTGCTGAACAATGGCGCCGCTAATCCGGTAATACGTGTAACTGCCTTCTTGCCAGCTTTCAACCTTTTTACTTTGCTTTGACCAGAAGTCAGCCGGCAGCTCCAATGCCCCTGGGTATAGCAATTCACCGTCGTCCAGTGTTTTGTCATTTTCGTAGTCTTCCGCGGCAAGACCCAAGGCACGCGCCTTGACCCGCATGTTGATGTCCTTCGATACCAAAACCACTTCCCGGGTTTTCTCGTTGTCACTCAGTGCCTGTACAACTCCCAAAATTTGGTTGTCAGCTTTGCCCTGGGGCAGGCTCTGTGGCAGACGGGCATCCAATGCTGTCGTCTGGAAAAACAACTTGCCGCTGGCGTTTTGATGACCAATGGCGTCGAGGCTGAGGCCCTCGGCGATATCCGATGTGGCGGCCGCAAGGGCATCCAAGGTGCGACTGGTTTGACGGGCGTTCCGGGCAACCTCACTCATGCCGCGCTTGTTACTGTCCAGCTCTTCCAAGACCACCATGGGCAGGAAGATGTCGTGCTCTTCAAAGCGGAAAAGGCACAGGGGATCATGCATGAGGACATTGGTATCCAGCACAAACAGGCGTTTCACATGGCCTGTTTTGGCACGTTTGGGTTTGGCTTTGGTGCGCGGTGTAACTTGCCCCTCGTTGTTGGCTGTGGCGGGTCCTTTGGTCTGGCTGGTCGTCGCGGATACCGCCTCTCGCAGGATGGGGACCACGGCGGCGGGGGCTTTGGGCGACTCTATCGGCTTGGCCTTGGCGACTGTGGCGACGTCCCGAAGTTGAAAGGGTTTGGGTGGAGACGCTTTGGGTGCGGTCTCAATATATGTGGAGGCAATGCGTGCGGCTTTTTTTGTCGGTACGGGGGGCAGTGGCATGTGTGTAGTTGTCCGTTGAGTGCGTCAAAAAGTGAAAAAGGGTCGATCAAAAAGAAAAAGCCGCCCGATTGACGGAGCGGCTTTTACATGTTTGGGGTGAGATACGGGTCAGCAGAGGCATGACTTCACTATACACAACCCCTGTGCCATTTGTGTGACACCAGCATTCATTAAGGTTTAGGATTTTCCCTAGCGTTATGCAGCGACTTCAGCCTTTTTGAGGGCTTTGACGGCCTTTAAGACTTCCTCGACGTGACCGGGTACCTTCAAGCCGCGCCACTCTTGCTTCAAGATGCCATCGGCGCCGATCAAAAAGGTGCTTCGCTCGATGCCTTTGACCTTCTTGCCGTACATAATTTTGTTCTTGACCACACCGAACATGTGGCACATTTTTTCTTCGGTGTCGGCAATCAGCTCGAAGGGCAGCTCTAATTTTTCTTTGAAGTCATCGTGTGACTTCATGTTGTCGCGTGACACACCGTAGACCGTTGCGCCGGCCTTGACAAAATCTTTGTATTTGTCGCGGAACTGCATGGCTTCCGTGGTGCAGCCAGGCGTGTTGTCTTTGGGGTAAAAATAAAGGACGACGGTCTGGCCGATGAGGGATTGATTGGAGAGACTTTCATTTCCTGTTGCCAGGGCTTCGAACTCGGGGAGTGGTTTGTTGACAACGACGGTCATCTGCGGATCCTAATGTGAGAGTTTCGTATTAATTGAATGTCAGCTCCTCACCTTATGTGAGGCCTAAGTATGTGACAGGGTGCTCGAGCAACACGAGCGGGCGGGCCAAAAGCGAACTTAAAAGCGAACTTTGGATCACAGCTGAACCCAGGTCAATTTCTTATTTTAACACGCCTCACCTAACCCCGCTGCTTGGCCAGTGCGACCGCATTCATGCAATAACGCAGGCCGGTCGGTTCTGGTCCATCGGGGAAAACGTGACCCAGATGGGCCTCGCACACGTTGCACAGCGCCTCTATACGCGTCATCCCGTACGAGTTATCCGCCTTGTAAGCGACCACGTTCGCCTCAATCGGTTGGGTGAAGGAGGGCCATCCCGTACCGGAGTCAAATTTTTCTGTCGCGTCAAATAGCGGTGTGCCGCAACACACGCAGTCATAAATGCCTGGTTCAATTCGGCTGCACATATCGCTGCTGAAAGGACGCTCCGTGCCATGGCTTCGGGTCACGTGATAAGCCTCTGGGGACAGTTGCGCGGCCCATTCATCCTTTGACTTTCGGATGGTTTTTGGGGGCTCGAGATTGCCCTCGGCCGCTAATTTCAGGATGCGCTCCCAGTTTAATGTCATGAGGTTTCCTTGGTTGAACTCAATATAAGTGCGGCCATGACGTGCCGGCCTTCACCCGCCAAAACGTTGTACGTACGGCATGCAGCAAGCGTGTCCATGGTTTCAATGCCGATCCCGTTTGCGATCAGACATTGGTAATTTTTGGGGTGTATGAACTGTTGGCGAGGGCCGCTACCAAATAGGACCAACTCGGGCTTGTGCTTCAGAATTTGCTGAAAGTGTGTTTCGGAAACGCTGGTGTGGCTGTCGCAATCCCAAGCCTCATGCTCACCTTTCGCACCGATGAGGACGCTGTGGGTGATGTGCACGCCGTCAATCATGAGCCAACCATCGCCAGCCGCTTGAATGGCCTGAGTGGGCGCTTGATCTGGTTGCAGTTTCATTTTGGTGGTTTTGTTTGTATTTACGAGTCAGAAAAGCCCCGAAAGTATGGTGAAATTATAGGTTTCCCAAGTCTTTCGCTCGAACTTAAGGGGTAATCCCCTTTGGATTTTTTATACCGTTTAAAAACTCTCTACAACTAAGGCGCTGATATGCCCGTCCAATCGATCCGCAAGTCCACCAAACTCGATAACGTCTGCTACGACATCCGTGGTCCCGTTTTGGACAAAGCACGCG
>JBMTSM010000013.1:0-18244 GCA_049448275.1 Burkholderiaceae bacterium | reverse complement strand
ACACGCGCCTGGCGGCGTTGGTGGCGCTCTCAATCGCTGGCCTCACAAGATCGTGTTGCCACGTTCGCGCCTCTGTTTGCAGTCATCGTCTTCCTGGTTGCCATCGTGCTGGCGATTGGCTACCTCCGCATCGAAGAATTAGACCGAGAACAAGAGACGATTACCCGTGACCTTGAATACGCGCAACAGCGACTGCGCCTACACATTCTCGACCGACAGGAACGCTTGAACGACCTGGCAAATGCCCTGATCGCCGGTACGGGCCGCACGAAAGAATTTGATGGGCGCGCGCGCACCATGGCCGAAAACTTCCGCGATTTGGAAAGCGTGTCGTGGTTAGACACCAATGACAAGGTCAAGGCCAATTTCACGGCCAACTATGCCCCCATTTCCCGCACCTATTTTGTTGGTGAAACCCTGAATGACTCACAAACCGCTGGCGGTTTAACGGTACTGCGCGACATCCAACAAACGATATACACCCGCCCGATCACTTCTAGTCCGCTATTCCCAGGGTTAGACGAGGACGCGAGCTTCATGATCATGGTGCCCGTCAAATCGCAGGATAAATGGGTCGGCACCATCATGGGCGAGTTCTCGATTGCAGGCTTGCTGCGATACGGCCTGCCGCCCGAGGTGTCGATTAAATATGCCGTTGCATTGGTGGACCCGCGTGGCAAGATTCTCGCAGGCTCGCTACCACCGATGCGCCAAGTCCTGGGGGATTGGTTGCCATGGTCACCACGGCAACCCAGCTATGAGGTGTCGGTGTCGCCAATTGGAAGCAGCCTGTTATTGAAAGCGCGGACTTGGCGAACTTCACAGGGCGTTTTGGGTAGCGCTATCTTTTGGGTCATTGCCGCACTGAGCGCATTGACCATCTGGATGCTGATGGGTAACTGGCGACACAACCGCCGACGCGCGGAGACCCAACACGCCCTCATCGCGGAAACCAATTTCCGACGCGCCATGGAGAACTCCATGCTCACAGGTATGCGGGCCTTGGACATGTCGGGCCGCATCACCTATGTCAATCCAGCGTTCTGCCAGATGACGGGTTGGGAAGAGTCTGAGTTAGTCGGGCAGACCCCGCCGTTCACCTACTGGCCTCACGAGGATCGCGGCATGCTAATGGCGCGATTGGATGATGAACTCAAGGGGCGCTCCAATCCCTCTGGATTTGAGGTTCGCGTTCAACGCAAAAACGGTGAGATTTTTGCCGCGCGGATGTACGTGTCTCCACTGATTGCGCCAGACGGGGTCCAAACGGGTTGGATGACCTCGATGACGGATATCACCGAGCCCAAGCGGATCCGCGAAGAGCTGAGTGCGGCGCACGAGCGTTTCACCACGGTGCTCGAGAGCCTCGACGCGGCCGTGTCCGTCGCGAGCCTTGGCGGGCAAGAGCTACTGTTCGCCAACAAGCAATATCGGAATTGGTTCAGTACACGTACGCTTGGCCACTACGAGGTCGTGATGCAGGCGCAAATTGGCTTGCTCAATAATTTGGCCAAAAACAATGCCGACGGCGATCCTGAGGAGTTGGATCTGGGGGCCATTCCGACACACGACTTACTCGAAGCGCAAGCCAATGACGCGGAGGTCTACATTGAACCGCTGGGCAAGTGGCTGGAAGTCCGCGCACGTTACATCAGTTGGGTCGATGGGCGATTGGCGCAGATTGTGATTGCCACAGACATCACAGCGCGACGAGAGGCACAAGCGCAATCTGCGTTGCAGATGGAGCGTGCACAGACTGCGAGCCGTTTGATCACCATGGGTGAAATGGCATCCAGTGTGGCGCATGAACTCAATCAGCCACTCACAGCCATTAGCAACTATTGCTCGGGCATGATCTCGCGACTTGGTAACAAGGGCATTTCAGAAACCGACCTGATTGCCGCCCTCGAAAAAACCAGCAACCAAGCCAAGCGCGCCGGTCAAATCATCGCCAGGGTACGGTCGTTTGTTAAACGCAGCGAGCCGAACCGCAGCTGGGCTGAAGTCACCGCCATGGTGGCCAGCGCCAGCGAGTTGGTGGACATCGAGCTGCGCCGATTACAGGTTCGCTTGACCCACTACATTGCTGAGCGTTTGCCGCCTCTATCGGTAGATCGTATTTTGATTGAGCAAGTTCTAGTCAACTTGATAAAAAATGCCGCCGAATCGGTGCAAAGTGCGAATCGTCCGGTTGGTCAACGATCGATTGAATTGCAGGTGAGGCCGAAAGTCGTCGATGAGCTGCCGGGGGTCGAGTTCACGGTGGAAGACAACGGACAAGGGGTGCCCCCTGATATGCTGGAACGCATATATGATGCTTTTTACAGCACCAAAACTGAGGGTATGGGTATCGGCCTGAAACTGTGCCGTAGCATTGTGGAATCCCACAACGGCCGGATAACGGTTGAGAACCTTTACAATGGCGAGGCTTCTGCGGGTTGTCGGTTCAGTTTCTGGATCCCTTTGAAACCCGCTCCAATCGCACTCAAAGGGACGACCACACCGGTTGAAACCGCCACTTAAATCTGCAGAGATCGAGGAATAGTATGAGTTTGTCATCTAAAAAAGGAACTGTGTATATCGTCGATGATGACGAAGCAGTCCGAGACTCGTTGCAATGGCTGTTGGAGGGACGTGATTACCGTGTCCGCTGCTTCGAGTCAGCAGAAGGTTTTTTGAGCCGATACGACCCCCGAGAGGTGGCCTGCTTAGTCGTTGATATTCGCATGAACGGCATGACAGGTTTGGAGCTTCAAGACCGGCTGATCGAGCGCCAATCACCGCTTCCGATTGTCTTCATCACCGGGCATGGCGACGTACCAATGGCGGTTGAAGCCATGAAGAAAGGCGCCTTAGATTTTGTCCAAAAACCATTCAACGAAGACGACTTAACCGCGCTGGTCGAACGCATGCTCGATCATGCGCAAGAGAGTTTTGACCAATACCAACAAGCGGTCAATCGCGATGCACTGATTGCCAAGTTGACATCACGCGAGGCACAGGTTCTCGAGCGCATCGTTGCCGGTCGCCTGAACAAGCAAATTGCGGACGACTTGAACATCAGTATCAAAACGGTCGAGGCGCATCGCGCCAACATCATGGAAAAGCTCAATGCGAACACCGTAGCCGACTTGCTTAAGATCGCGCTGACACCTGCCACAACAAAAGCCAACTGAACTGATGAGCGCACGGATTATTGACGGGAAGGCCCTGTCCGCGCAGCTTCGCGCCCACGCATCCACCGATATCAAGACACTAGTCAGTAAAGGTGTGCAGCCAGGTCTCGCGGTGATCTTGGTCGGCGATGACCCTGCCAGCCAGGTTTATGTGCGCAACAAGGTTGCCGCTTGCGAAGAAATGGGGATCGCCTCTCATCTTGAGCGGCACCCAGCCGACCTGACCGAATCAGCGCTATTGGCACGCATTGACACGCTCAACCAAACCGGCTCGATACATGGCATTTTGGTCCAACTGCCATTACCCCCACACATCGATGCAAACAAGGTGATCGAAGCAATCTCCCCAAGTAAAGACGTTGACGGTTTTCACGTCGCCAGCGCGGGCGCCTTGATGGTTGGACAGCCTGGTTTTTGGCCCTGTACACCTTATGGCTGCATGGCCATGTTGGCCTCGATCCTAGGCGGCGAAGCGATGGACCTGCGTGGCAAGCATGCGGTTGTCATCGGTCGATCAAACATCGTCGGCAAACCCATGGCGATGATGCTTTTGCAAAAGAATGCGACCGTCACGGTGTGCCACAGTGGTACAGCGGACTTGGCCACCCATACCCGTCAAGCGGACATTGTTGTCGCCGCGGTCGGAAAAGTGAATGTACTGACCGCCGACATGATCAAACCGGGGGCGATCGTTTTGGACGTCGGAATGAACCGTAATGAAGCGGGAAAACTGTGTGGCGATGTTGATTTCGAAGCCGTTCGTAACGTCGCAGGCTACATCACACCGGTACCAGGTGGCGTCGGGCCCATGACGATCACCATGTTAATGCTCAACACAGTGAAGTCGGCAAAAGCGAGTTGAAAAGCGAGCTTCTAGTTGCTCAGCGCCTGCTCGCTGGACGAGCGGGCTAAACCCCACGTCAGATAAGCGGATAGCGCCCACTGTGTGAGCATGAGGACGCTTCCGACAGCGTGCCACAGCGCAAGGTTACCGCCAGTTGCGCGTGCCGACACGATGAGTGGCGCGACCAGTCCATAGGTCGTAACAGCGACCAGCGCCAAACCGATCCAAGCCCTGCGTGTGTTGACTGTAAATTGCCGACGCATCACGGCGAGCACGCCCAGCGCCAGCGTGATCGCGAACAGATTTTGAATTGCAAAAAATTTAGCAGCTAAGCCCCCTGCAAGCGAGGGATCGCCGAGATAGGCAAACAACATCGGCACCGCAACAAATGACAACGCTGTCGTACCCCCGAAGAGCAGCGCGACAAACACGGCATAGAGGCGAGCCATCGGGTCGCCTCAGATGTAATGGACCGAGATGATCTCGTAGTGCTTGGTGCCGCCAGGGGCCTCAAACGCCACGGCATCGCCCTCTTCTTTTCCAATCATGGCTCGAGCGATTGGCGAACTGATGTTCAGCAAGCCCAACTTGATGTCCGCCTCATCCTCACCAACAATTTGGTAGGTCACTTGATCGCCTGTATCCTCATCTTCGAGCGTCACCGTGGCGCCAAATACGATACGCCCCTCGGCGTTCACTGATGCCGGATCAATGATTTGGGCCGCTGACAACTTGCCTTCAATTTCGGCAATGCGTCCCTCGATGAAGCCTTGCCGATCCTTCGCAGCGTCATACTCCGCGTTCTCACTCAAATCGCCCTGCGCGCGCGCCTCCGCGATCGCATTGATCACCCAGGGGCGATCCACTGTTTTCAACTGGTGGAGTTCCGCTTTTAATTTTTCAGCGCCTTTGAGCGTGATCGGAATCGTCGACATATACCGTCTCCTAATAAAAAAACAAGCCGCCTTTGGTCTCCCAAAGGCGGCGTCATGAGGTTGCTGCGAAAACGCGCCCGCTTCAATTTTAATGGATTCTCCGAGCCACTGAATAGTCGCTCAGGCAAGCGCCATTAGGCGTTTAGACTGGCGTGCAACTCCTGAATCGATCGAACATCGAAGTCATCCACATAGCCCATGCCCTCAACGGCAGCTTCAGCACCCGAGATGGTCGTGAATGTCGTCACGCGCGCTTGCAATGCACTGGTGCGAATTTGACGCGAATCAACGATGGCGTTACGGCGCTCCTCAACGGTATTGATGACCAAGCAAACCTCTTGGTTTTTGATCATGTCAACCACATGGGGACGCCCCTCAGTCACTTTATTGACCACCTCACAGGCGATGCCCCCCTCGTTAATGGCGGCAGCCGTGCCGCGGGTCGCAATCAACCTGAAGCCCATCTCCACCAGGCTCTTGGCAACGGCAACCGCACGCGGTTTGTCACCATTTTTCACAGTCATGAACACCTTGTTCACCGCATCGGTTGGACGGGGCAAAGTACTGCCAGCGCCCCACTGAGACTTAACAAACGCTTCACCAAAGGTCCGGCCCACACCCATAACCTCACCCGTCGATTTCATCTCAGGACCAAGGATCGTATCGACACTAGGGAACTTCACGAATGGGAATACCGCCTCTTTTACGCTGTAATACGGCGGTGTGACTTCGTCGTGGATGCCTTGCGAATCAAGCGTCTGCCCCACCATACACCGCGCCGCTACTTTGGCGAGCTGTATACCCGTCGCTTTGGAAACGAAAGGCACCGTGCGTGACGCACGCGGGTTCACTTCCAGGACATAGATCACGTCCTCACCGTTCACCTCTTGAATGGCGAACTGCACGTTCATCAGACCGACGACATTCAGGCCTTTGGCCATGGCGGCAGTCTGGCGCTTCATTTCGTCAACGGTAGCCTTCGACAAATAGTACGGCGGCAATGAGCATGCGGAATCGCCACTGTGCACGCCGGCTTGCTCAATGTGCTCCATGACGCCACCAATGAAAACACGCTGCCCATCACACAGGGCATCGACGTCGCATTCAACCGCATCGTTCAAGAAGCGGTCAAGCAGCACTGGTGAGTCGTGGCTGACCTTGACGGCTTCGCGCATATAGCGCTCGAGATCGCGCGGCTCGTGCACGATCTCCATTGCGCGACCGCCAAGCACGTAACTGGGGCGTACCACCAAGGGGTAACCTAACGCCTCAGCTTTTTCGAGGGCCTGCGCCTCTGTACGGGCTGTGGCGTTTGGCGGCTGCTTGAGGCCCAAGTCATTCAAAAGCTTTTGAAACCGCTCCCGATCTTCCGCTGCATCAATCATGTCGGGACTGGTACCGATAATCGGTACACCAGCCGCCTCCAAGCCCAATGCCAGCTTCAAAGGGGTCTGGCCACCGTACTGAACAATCACGCCCATTGGCTTTTCTTTATCGACAATCTCAAGGACGTCTTCGAGCGTAAGCGGCTCAAAGTAAAGGCGGTCGCTGGTATCGTAGTCGGTTGAGACTGTCTCGGGATTACAGTTGACCATGATGGTCTCGTACCCGTCCTCGCGCATAGCCATGGCAGCGTGTACGCAACAGTAGTCGAACTCAATACCCTGGCCGATACGGTTAGGGCCGCCACCCAGCACCATGATCTTCTTTTTGTTGGAGGGGTTGGCTTCGCACTCTTCCTCGTAAGAGGAATACATGTAGGCCGTATTGGTTGCGAATTCAGCCGCGCAAGTATCGACCCGTTTGTAAACGGGGCGGATACCCATCGCGTGGCGCGCGGCACGCACATTGCCCTCTGTGCTCTTGATGAGCTTGGCCAGTCGACGGTCCGAGAAGCCTTTTTTCTTGAGCGAGCGCAGCGTTTTGGCATCCAACTGTTCAAGCGTCATTTTCTCGAGCGCCAATTCGATCTTGACGATCTCTTCGATCTGAACCAAGAACCAACGGTCAATTTTTGTAAGCGCGAAGACTTCTTCAAGACTCCAGCCTTGGGCAAACGCATCGCCAACGTACCAAATGCGCTCGGGGCCAGGTTCACCCAACTCACGCTCGAGCACCTCGCGGTCAACGGTTTTTTCGTTCATGCCGTCAACACCAACCTCCAGACCACGCAAGGCTTTTTGGAAGCTTTCCTGGAAGGTACGGCCCATCGCCATGACCTCACCCACGGATTTCATCTGCGTCGTTAAGCGGCTATCTGCCGTGGGAAACTTTTCAAACGCAAAACGAGGAATCTTCGTGACCACGTAATCGATGCTGGGCTCGAAACTCGCGGGAGTCGCTCCACCCGTGATGTCGTTGCGCAGTTCATCAAGCGTAAACCCGACGGCTAACTTTGCGGCAATCTTGGCGATTGGAAAACCGGTGGCTTTCGATGCCAAAGCAGATGAGCGAGAAACCCGCGGGTTCATCTCGATCACCACCATGCGACCATCTGCGGGATTGATGGAAAACTGAACGTTAGATCCGCCTGTGTCGACACCAATTTCACGCAACACCGCCAAGCTTGCATCGCGGAGAATTTGATACTCTTTATCGGTCAGGGTCTGCGCTGGCGCAACCGTGATGGAGTCACCGGTGTGAACACCCATCGGATCCAAGTTCTCAATGGAACATACGATGATGCAGTTGTCGGCGCGGTCACGCACCACTTCCATCTCGTACTCTTTCCACCCGACCAGTGACTCTTCGATCAGTAACTCGTTGGTAGGTGACGCTTCCAAACCGCGCTTGCAGATCGCCTCGAACTCTTCTGCGTTGTAGGCGATGCCGCCGCCCGTACCGCCCAATGTAAAACTGGGGCGGACGACGGTTGGAAAGCCCATCTCGCGTTGAACATTCCAAGCCTCTTCCATGCTGTGGGCGATACCTGACCGGGCAGAGCCCAGGCCGATTTTGTCCATGGCATTTTTGAACTTGAGACGATCTTCCGCTTTATCAATTGCTTCAGGCGACGCGCCGATCAGCTCGACGCCGTGTTTTTCGAGTACGCCGTGACGCCACAAATCGAGCGCACAGTTCAGCGCTGTCTGCCCCCCCATAGTTGGTAGGATGGCGTCAGGTTTTTCCTTAGCGATTATTTTCTCAACAACCTGCCAATTAATAGGCTCGATGTAAGTGACATCGGCCGTGTCGGGGTCGGTCATGATCGTCGCAGGGTTGCTGTTGATCAAAATGACGCGATAGCCCTCTTCCCGCAGGGCCTTACAGGCTTGAACACCTGAATAGTCGAACTCGCAGGCTTGGCCAATCACGATGGGGCCAGCGCCGATGATGAGAACAGATTTGATGTCGGTGCGCTTAGGCATATTTATTTCTTCTCCATGAGCGCTGTGAAACGATCAAACAAGTAACCGATGTCGTGGGGGCCGGGGGAGGCCTCTGGGTGACCTTGGAAGCAGAACGCAGGTGCGTCGGTACGCGCAAGGCCTTGCACAGTGTTATCAAACAAACTGCGGTGGGTTACACGCAGGTTGCTGGGTAAGGCGGCCTCATCAACCGCAAAACCGTGGTTCTGGCTCGTGATCGACACGCGCTGGTCGTCGAGGTCTTTAACAGGGTGGTTGGCACCGTGGTGGCCAAACTTCATCTTGTAAGTCTTGGCACCCGAGGCTAAAGCCATGATTTGGTGCCCAAGGCAAATACCGAAGGCGGGGATTCTTGCATCCATGACGGCGCGCGCCGTTTCGATGGCGTAATCACATGGCTCTGGGTCGCCGGGGCCATTGGAGAAAAACACGCCGTCCGGCTGGTGCTGCATGACGGCCTCAAACGAGGTTTGCGCGGGAACGACTGTGACAGCGCACCCGCGCTGCGTCAGCATACGCAGGATGTTGTGCTTCGCACCGAAGTCGAGTGCGACCACTTTGAACTTGGGTTGTGTCAACTCACCATAGCCCGTACCAAGGCACCACTCGGTAGATGTCCAAGGGTACGTTGTCTCTGTCGTGACCCTCTGCGCCAGATCCAGACCCGACATGGAAGGTGCGGCGGCGGCAGCAGCCTTTGCTTGCGCGACGTGCGAATCAGTGAGCGCCTCGCCTGGAGCCAAGGCCACAATAGCGCCGTTTTGCGCGCCCTGCTCACGCAGGTGACGGGTGAGCTTGCGGGTGTCGATGTCGGCGATCGCGACGGTCTTTTCTGCTTTTAAGTAATCAGCAAGCGTCTGCTGACTGCGAAAGTTGGATGCCAAAAGAGGCAGGTCTTTAATGATCAAGCCAGCAGCGTGAACGCGAGTCGCCTCTACGTCTTCCGTATTGATGCCGTAGTTGCCAATGTGCGGGTAGGTCAGCGTCACAATTTGCTGGCAGTAGCTAGGGTCGGTCAATATTTCTTGGTAACCGGTCATGGCCGTGTTGAACACGACTTCTCCGACGGTTTGACCAGTTGCGCCGATGGCTATTCCTGTAAAGACCGTGCCGTCTGCGAGCGCGAGGATGGCTGTCGGGTGGACGGGTAACACGGTGGGAACTCCAATTGATGGGCCGGCACCCTGACAGCGCAACGAGAGCCAAAAGTCAACACTTCCGGACGAAAATCGGCGCTCAAAACGGGGGTGCAAGCTGGTTGCGGGTAAACCCTCCAATTATAGCCAAGCTAAGGGAAAACGCGAACTTTCAACGCGGTTTTTTTGCCGCTTCTGAGGCCGCACTGGCGTGCAGACAAATAGCCGCCGCAGCGGCCACGTTGAAGGACTCCTCTCCCCCCGGCTGCAAGATTCGAATCGCTTGCGAAGCGCGAGCAATGAGTGCTTCAGAAACCCCCTGCCCTTCGTGACCCAACACCCACGCGCAAGGCCAAGGCAATGTCGCCTCGTGTAACCAGTCACCACCGTGCGAGCTGGTGACCAACAGCGGCACACGCAAGGCCGCGAGCGCCGATACGTCACACGCTTCAAACAAGCGCAGCGCGAAATGCGCCCCCATGCCCGCACGCACCACCTTTGGCGTCCAAAGCGCGGCCGAGCCCCTCATGGCGACGAGCTGCTTAAAACCGAGCGCTGCCGCGCTGCGAATGATGGAACCAATGTTGCCAGGGTCCTGCAAGCGATCAAGAATGACCGTCGGTTCTTCTGGGTGCAAACCCACCTCACCCGAAGTGCCAGCGCCTGCGGCTGGTCCAGCGAATAAACCACACACCGTGGGCAGCGAGTCCAAAGCCGTGACCGCCCGTAACACCTTGTCGCTGAAAACGACCTCCTGCGCGGCGGTGGCCTGAAGCGCGTGGAGCGCCGCTACATGCGCGTTTGACAGGCGCTTGGTGGCTTTTTCTAATCCGTCCTGTGACCAAATCAACGCCTGCGCGCGCCACCCCGCTGCGTGCGCAGCGCGACACAGGTGGTCGCCTTCAAGCCAGACAAGGCCGATCTTGCGATAGGCGCTACCGTCCCTCAACAACAGACGCACGCGCTTAACGAGGGCATTCTCAGGCGAGGTGATCAGCTCATGCGGTTTGTGGCTCATGGGCGGAATACGCTCGTAACTGCCAAGCGTGCGCGTGCCGCTGTATCCAGCGCCTCAACAGGCTTGAAACTGCGACGATGCGCGGGGCACGCGCCGTGCTCGCGCAACGCTGCAATGTGTGCCGCCGTACCGTACCCCTTATGGGTTTCAAAAGCGTATTGTGGATATTGCTGGTGAAGTTGGCACATCAGCGCATCACGCGTCGTTTTAGCCAAAATAGAAGCGGCCGAAATACAGGCCACTTTCGCATCACCTTGCACAATCGCCTCGGCCAGCATGTCCAATTTCGGAATACGGTTGCCGTCAATCAAGGCCTTAGCGGGTTTCAGGCGAAGCCCCGCAACCGCCCGGCTCATGGCCAGCATGGTCGCTTGCAAAATATTGAGGGCATCGATCTCCTCAACGGTAGCCTGCGCAATTGAAAAGCAAAGCGCTTTGGCTTTGATTTCCAAAGCCAAATAATCACGCTTGCGTTCGGATAGTTTTTTGGAGTCGTTTAAACCTGAAATCGGATTCATGTCATCCAAAATCACAGCCGCAGCGACAACGGGCCCAGCAAGCGGGCCACGGCCAGCTTCGTCGACCCCCGCAAGCAAACCGGGCGGGTCCCAACTCAGGGCCACCTGCGACGCAGCCCAACTACGAGGCAAGGACTTTTTGGATGGCATGACTGGCCACCTTCGCGGTGTCCATTTGTAGCGTTTCATGTAACGCGCGGAAGGTTGCACAGGCTGTTTCGTGCGCGTGTGCGTCCGTCAGCCAACGCATGGCCTCCGCTGCTAGTCGATCAGGCGTTACATCCTCCTGCAATAACTCTGGCACCACATAGCGTTCGGCCAATATATTGGGCAAACCCACCCATGGTTGAAGACGCTTACGCTGAGTCAACCACCAACTGAGTATCGGCATCTTGTAGGCGATCACCATTGGGCAGCGGGCTAAAGCCGCCTCCAATGTGGCGGTGCCACTGGCGATCAGCGTGCAATCACTCGCGGTAAGCGCAACTGCTGACTGCCCCTCAACGACATGTATCCAATCTTGGTCGATCATGTTTGCACGTGCGAGCCCTTGAGTGATCCGGACGTGTTGTCGCGGGGCCGCAGGAATGACAAATTGCACCCCCGGTTTCATGTCACGAATACGTTGGGCCGCGGCTAAGAAATCAGGCAACAGGTATTTGATTTCCGCTGTGCGACTGCCCGGCAAGATGGCGACCAATGGCCCATCGCCGGTCAAGCCTAGATGTCGCCGCGCACCCGCCTTGTCTGGCTCCAAAGGATAGATATCAGCGAAGGGGTGGCCCACATAGGTTGCCGGTATGCCGGCTGCCTCGTAGATGGCCACTTCAAAAGGAAAAATGCACAGTACGTGGTCGCAAGCGACGCGGATTTTTTCGATGCGCTCAGGCCGCCAAGCCCAAATCGAAGGGCTGACAAAATGCACCGTTTTAACCCCATTCGCACGCAGATCGCGCTCCAGATCCAGATTGAAATCGGGTGCATCAACCCCGATGAACAGGGTGGGCTTATCGGCCAATAGGCGCTCCCGCAAAGCCCGCCGAATAGCCACAATCCGTCGGTAATGCCGCAAGACCTCAACGTAGCCGCGCACTGCGAGTTCGTGATATGACCACCACGCGTCAAAGCCATGCGCCTTCATCTGTGGCCCGCCAATACCCATACTCTGCACGGCGACTTGGTTCGCTTGCAAGCCACCTAGCAACAGGCCCGCGAGCATATCACCAGACGCCTCGCCAGCGACCATTCCCATTTTTACCTTTTCCATAAACCCGCCCTGCTTCGGCAGGTCAGCGAACAATTCCGCGCGCGGGATCGACCGATGACAAGAAGTCAACCATCAGTGCCACATCTTGCGCGGCTGTTGGCATCTGCTGACCCAATGCACCGATCTTCTCGATGCTCTCCAGCAACGGCAAATTTTCACGATACAGGTGTTTGTACATGGCCTTGACCGCAGCGACGCGGTCTGAACTGAAGCCGCGCCGCTTGAGCCCTTCGAAATTCATGGAGCGCGCGCCTGCAGGCTGCCCTTGACTCATGACAAACGGCGGCTGATCGGCAAACAGCAGACTACACATGGCGGTCATGCCATGGGCGCCAATTCGTACGAACTGGTGTACAACCGTAAACCCACCCAAAATCACCCAATCGCCCACATGTACATGACCAGCAAGTTGCGTGTTGTTGGCAAAGATGGTGTGGCTCCCGACCTGGCAGTCGTGTGCCAAGTGCACATAGGCCATGATCCAATTGTCATCACCCAAGCGGGTGACACCCAGATCACCTGGGGAGCCGATGTTGAAGGTACAGAATTCTCTGATGGTGTTTCGCGCACCGATTACCAGCTCACAGGGCTCACCTTGGTACTTTTTGTCTTGCGGAATCGCACCCAAGGAATTGAACTGAAAGATGCGGTTATTTTCGCCAATTGTGGTGTGCCCCTCAATCACGCAATGCGCGCCAACAGTCGTGCCAGCTCCAATCTTGACGTCAGGACCAATGACCGTATACGGCCCTATTGCGACTGATGAGTCGAGCGACGCTTTGGAGTCAACTACCGCTGTGGGGTGAATCAAAGACATGCACGAACCTCAAGCAATTTTGCGCATCGTGCACATCAAATCAGCTTCGGTGGCAATCGCGTCCCCGACCTTGGCACGGGTCGCAAATTTAAAGATCCCCGCCTTCATGCGCACCAACTCGGCCTCTAAGATCAGCTGATCGCCTGGTTCAACGGGCCGCTTGAAACGGGCACCATCGATACCAGCGAAGTAGTACACCGTATCGTCGTCTAGCTCTGTCCCTAGGGTCTCAAAGGCGAGCAGCGCCGCCGCCTGCGCTAATGCTTCAAGCATCAGGACACCCGGCATCACAGGACGATGTGGAAAGTGCCCACCAAAAAACGGCTCATTCATCGTGACGTTCTTCAGAGCCGTGATACGCACCCCTTTTTCAAGCGCGATGACCCGATCCACCAGAAGGAATGGGTAGCGGTGTGGGAGCTTTTTGAGTATTTGGTGGATATCCATCATGGTTAATCTTCTTCACTTTAATTTCGAGCTGTCGACCGCAGACACCGCAGTGCGCTGCTCTAGAGCGCGGAGACGCTCACGGACCCCGCCCAACTGTTTCACGACTGCCGCGTTCTTTTCCCAATTGCCGTTGTCATCGATTGGAAAGATGCCAGTGTAATGGCCTGGCTTCGTGATCGAGCGCGTCACCACCGTGGCAGCGGAGACATGCACATGGTCTGCCACTGACAGATGACCCAGCACAATTGCACCGCCACCGACGGTGCAGTGCGCACCAATCTTGGCGCTCCCTGCAACACCCACACATCCCGCCATGGCGGTGTGCGCCCCGACAAACACGTTGTGCCCAATTTGAATCAAGTTATCTAACTTGACGCCATCTGAGATGATGGTATCGCCCAAGGCCCCCCGATCGATGCAGGTATTGGCACCAATCTCGACGTCATCACCAATGCGTACGCGACCCAGTTGTTCAATTTTTTCCCAGCGACCTTGGTTGGGCGCAAAGCCAAAACCATCTGCACCGACAACCACACCCGCATGCACGATGCAGCGAGCGCCGACGACGCAGTGTTCGCCCACGGTCACCTGTTGGTGCAAGACGCTGTCAGCGCCGATGGATGCACCGATATCCACTGAGACATGGTTCTTGATTACCGCGCCAGCACCGATCACCGCTTCGGCTGCGACCACCGAAAAGGCACCAACACGTGCGCCATCGCCGATGGTTGCGGTCGGATGAATGTACGCGCTTGGATGAATCAAGGACTCGACTCTAGAAGGCGACAAAGACAGCGTCTGCGCGCGCCACCACTGGGTCAACCTTGCAAAATACAAATAGGGATCGGCAGTCACAATACAGGCCCCACGCGCCAGCGCCCGGTCTTGAAGTGCGGGGGAGACAATCAAGCACCCCGCCTGCGTCAGATCGATTTGTCCCCCGTATTTCGGGTTAGCCACGAAGCTGATGGCCTTTTTATGGGCCGTCTCAATGGGTTCGATCGCATCGATTAATTGACGAGAGTCACCATGACAGATGCCGCCTAAGTGGTTGCAAATCTGTTCAAGTGTCGTTTCAAATCTCGCCACGGCCAAAACGTTACTTGCTGTCGTTCAGGGCACGCAACACCTTGTCGGTGATATCGTGCTTGGCATTCATGTAGACAGCGTCTTGCAAAATCAAATCGTAGTTTTCCGTTTTGGCGATCGATTTGATCGCGGCGTTGGCTTTTTGAAGAACCTTTTGTAGTTCTTCATTTTTCCGCATAGCCAAATCTTCTTGGAACTCACGCTTCTGCCGCTGAAAATCTTGATCCATCGACACCAGCTCACGCTGGCGCTGAATACGCTGTGACTCTGACAAGGTCGGTGCATCGCGGTCTAATTTCGTAGCCAAATCTTTGACTCTGGCGCCTAATTCGTTCAGTGTTTTTTCGCGCTTCGAGAACTCGGTTTCCAGCTTCTTTTGCGCTTCTTTTGCAATCGTAGCCTCTTGCAACACACGCTCTGTACTGACGAACCCTGCCTTGAACTCGGCAGCTGTCGCGGGCACGCCGACAAAGCCGACGCAAAGAAGAAGGGATGCAACTAAATTTTTCATTTAAAAGGCCGTTCCGATCTGGAATTGAATTTTCTGCGTGCGATCTGTCGCTTCTTTTTTGATGGGCGTGGTGTACGCTAGACGCAATGGTCCCACTGGCGAGATCCAACTGATACCAACCCCTGAACTCGCGCGCAATGCGTTGCTCGCGCAGTTCACGGTTGCGCTCGCGGTGCAATACACGTTACCCACGTCCACAAATGCAAACATGCGTAAGGTGCGGTCGTTGCCCACGCCTGGGAAGGGTGCGATCAACTCGGTATTGAGAAGCAAACTTCGGCTCCCGCCAACCCTTAGAATTCCACTGTCGGTGGTCGACTGGCTCGTACCACCGAGAGTTCCTTGTTCAAACCCCCTCACAGAACCTAAGCCACCGCCATAGTAGTTTTTTAACAGCGGGAAAGACTTACCGCCCAAGCCCTTACCATAACCGACCGCCGTGTTCATCGCGAAGGTGTATCGCTTGGTCAGTGGCCAATACTGTTGGAACTGGTAATCCGCCTTGATGTAACGGGTGTCGCCAGCGACGCTCATCTCAGTGTTGACGCGTTGGTAGCGTCCCTCTGTCGGCGCCAAGAAACTGTCTCGGCTATCTTGAGACCAGCCAACGGTCAGGGGAATACCGGTCGCAGGCGATCCAAATTCGCTTGCAAATGCCTGCTGCGCCTGCGATTGTCCATTGGTAATGGAGGTTGACTCAACACCCGCGCCGACAAAGATACGGTCGAGTTCAGAAATGGGAACGCCAAAATTAACGTTCGCACGCTTACGGACAATTTTGTAATCACCACCCTGCGTATCCAAAGGCTTATTCGTGGTGAGCGACACATCGTAGGTGCGGGAAACACCATCAGCCGTGAAGTAGGGATCTGTCGTACTCAATTGGAGCGTGCGATTAAACGAGCTGGTGTTGATGTTGAATCGCACGGATTGCCCGGATCCGAATACGTTCTCTTGCTCGATACCGGCCACCAGAGACAAGCCCTCGGCATCCCCAAATCCAGCGCCAATCGACAAGTTGCCCGTGGGCCGCTCCACCACGCTCAACACGAGGTCGACTTGGTCAGGGGCGTTAGGCACCTCGCGGTTTTGAATGGTGACGCTGGTGAAGTAACCCAGGCGGTCGATGCGATCGCGCGACAAACGGATCAAGCGACCGTCGTACCAGCTGGCCTCTGCTTGCCGCATCTCACGGCGAATGACCTCATCTCGCGTGCGCAGGTTACCCTGCACCTCGATTCGGCGCACATAAGCCCTTTGACCGGGCGATGCTTGCAGCACGACGGCAACCCTTTGGTTCACCGTGTCTACAACGTTTCTGGGCTCAATGCGTGCAAACGCATAGCCAAAATCACCAAAGAGTTTGGAAAAACCATCCAATGTCTCGGCCACGGTTGACTCGTTGTAGGCCTCGCCCACCTTGACCGCCATTTTGGTCAAAAATTCGTTTTCACGCGCGAGGTAGTTACCCTCCAAGCGAATCTCAGACACCGCGTAAGCTTTGCCCTCCGTGATGTTGATCACAATCTCAATGGATTGCTTGTCCGCTGAGATCGCTACCTGGGTGGAATCAACCTTGAAATCAAGGTAGCCGCGAGAAAGATAGTGCGAGCGCAGGGTCTCGAGATCGGCATTGAGCTTGTTTTTATCGTATCGATCTGACTTGGTGTACCAGCTCATCCAGTTACCCGTGTCAAGCTTCAACAGGTCGAGGAGATCCTCTTCAGCGAATGCGACATTTCCGACGATCCGAAGATCTTTGATGGTCGCGACACTTCCCTCGATCACATTGAAGTTCAAATTCACCCGGTTGCGGGGCAAAGGCGTGGCCGTGGTCACAACTTCTACGCCGTACATGCCGCGCGTGCCATATTGACTCTTGATGATTTGAATGGCTCGATCCTCGATCGCTTTGTCGTAAGGGCGGCCCTCCCCCAAACCGATGTCTTTTAGGACGCGCGTCAAAACATCCGGCTTGAATTCTTTGAGGCCAGTGAAATTGATGTCGGCGACCGAGGGGCGCTCTTGAACCACGACCACCACGACGCCCTTGTCGATCTCAATTCGGACGTCTTTGAACAGCGACAATCCAAACAGCGCTCGGATTGCCAAGCTACCCTTATCGTCCGAGTACGTTTCACCGACTTGGAACGGCAGCGATGCGAAAACGGTCCCAGCCTCAACCCGTTGCAAACCTTCAATCCGAATATCAGCAATCTTGAAGGGTTCGACCGCCCAAGCGTTGCTCACAGCCAAGCAAGCCAGTAAAAAAGCAGACAAAAGCTGACGATAAATGCGACGGTAAATTGAAGCGCTCATTTAATTTTTTCTAGCCCAACAAACGGGCGATATCGTTGGTAAAAGCAACGGCCATTAAGGCAAGCAGGGCAAATAACCCCGTACGCTGGAGCCTCGCAGCCCAAGCATCTGTGACAGCTTTCCCCGAAACAAACTCCCAAAGATAATACATCAGGTGTCCACCATCGAGCACAGGGATAGGTAGTAAGTTTAATACTGCCAAACTCACGCTTAAGAGCCCTAAAAACGACAAATAGGGGGCGATTCCCAAGCTAGCGGTTTGCCCAGCCGCCCCGGCAATCGCGATCGGACCGCTGAGTTGCTTCACCGAGGCATCCCCGATTAGCAATTGACCAATGGTCTTAACTGACATGACCGCAATGTCCCACGCTTTTGATGCACCGCGGACCAGACCATCGATCAAACCAAAGCGCTGCTCAAACGTCACCGGCGCCTCACCAATATAGGCACCGACTCGCCCAATCACACCCGACTCGGACTGGATGCGTTCAGGCCGAACCACGATGGTATGAGTGCCGTCCACTCGCGTCACCAACCACTGCTGCGATGCCTGCTGGTCGCGCGTAAATGCACCCCGAATCACTGCCTGCAACTGCGCGGCATCAGCGATAGGGACCCCATCAACCGCTAACACGCGATCGCCCGACTTCAGGCCTGCCCGCGCACCCGCGCCATCGAGAAGCACTTCACCCAACACGGGCGCCATATACGGCGCACCGATTCCCACCGCGTTAACCAGAAGAGCAGGATCCTCGGTGGGCGGCAAGCGGTCGGTGGCCAAGACAATTCGTTTGGG